>JABDGH010000011.1 GCA_013286145.1 Verrucomicrobiota bacterium | reverse complement strand
GATATTTCGGCAACTGATTAGTGCGTGAAAAATGTTACGATCTCCAGTCAACACGTCCTTTCCAATGAAAAGTAGGGATGGGAACTTCCAATTTGACACGATGTTGTGGGCTCGATTGGATATAAAGATTACAGACAAAAGCCCGAAGCTTGTAAAGACCATTGGCCATTCGCCGTACCCGGTGAAGAATGACCCAAAACCGGCGTAAGGCCTGGGCCCAGCGAGGTGCTTCTTGAGCAAGAGCCTCGCATTCGAGCAGAGCCTGGGGTCGTAAACTCAGATTTTCTCCTGTATCCACAAAGACGGCAAGGTAAGCGCGCAGGACGTGCATGACCAAGAAATTAAACTACGTGCCCTCCTGCAATCGCTTGATCTTCTTCTGTTTCCTCTGGGTTCCCATCCGCTTTCTGATGAATCCCATTACCAAACTGGGAACAAGCGTTGAGGGAGGCAAAGGGGTATCAGGTGCAAATGCCTACTTTGGCTATGCGCTTGCAGCTATTTTGATTGTTACGCTCGGATGTGTGCTTAACACCCGGAAAAAGGTGATTGATACCTTGAGATGGGCCTTTCGAGTTTGTTTTATCGTCGGCGTTGGGCTGCTTATCTGCGCATTCATCCCGGCATCACAACCGTACCTAAGTATGTTTGGAGTTCCTGTATCGAACTATAGTCCTGGAGTACTCCGCATTCTTTCCCTCCCCGTGTTTGGAATGTTCATCGTCGGTGCTGGTCTCTGTCCCAGGCTTTTCCGGATCAAACCCATCTTGGCTATTGTATTTTTTATGTTAGGCATGGGGATGATCATTATTAGTGGTGATCGCGGTTCCGTCGCAAGTATCCTTATATTTATTCCCATGGTTTTGTTCGCGCAAAAAAGGTATCTGAGCATCGCCGCGTTTTCCCTTTCTGCCTTTATCAGCATTGCCGCCCTCCATGAGGTGAGTAATCTCATGGATGTAAGTCAGGTTCCTGGCATTGGACGCATTGCAGGTTTGGTCAGTACGAAGGCTGCGGAAGATTCGGGTGGTAATGCCAGTGCTGAATGGCGTTATGAGGTTTGGAATAAAGGTGTAAGTCTTATCATGGAAGCGCCCCTTACCGGTAAGGGATATGGCCATCTGTCCAAACAACTCAATCCTGAAGAAGTGGATATTTTCACTTCAGACAATTACGAGGCCGTATTAGCCGCCGGTGCGGCACATAATGGTTACGTTTCGGCCGCTTACGGATTTGGCATTCCGTTTGTAGTCGGAATTCTACTGGCTCTTTTATATCGTATGTGCATCCACATGATTACAGGCATGCACACCTATGGGAAAGATACTGAATTATGCCAGTTTCATGCCTTGATGGCGGGTTATCTATTTTCCTATGTAGTGGGTTTCTATACCTATGCTGAGCTGAGCACGGCTATCGTCTGGTTTATCGTCGGCGCTGGAATAATCATGGATCATGTCACCCGTGCTCCCAAAAAGGAGATCTCGCCCGTCTCAATCTCCACAAAAACTCCCGATTCGTTTGTGCCTGCTTCTGCCTAGGAAAGTCGCCATCCTGGAACAAGGCGTCAGGGCTATTTCCACACGAGGGGAAACACTGAACTGCTAAAATGGTTCGGCCATATAACCGCGAAGGGCTTGGGCGGAATGGAACTTGTGCAGGAGTTGTGAGTATTGAGCGATAAGCTCGGGTCGATCCTCCCGGGGAAGCTGCTCAAGCACGGCAGGCAACGCGGCGGCGGATGTGGCTATCAAAGGCAGGTGGTGATTCAAGGCATGGCTGATAACGGCGGATTCCTGGGGGCCGAAAAAGACGATGGGGCGGCCGCTGGTCAAGGCATTCGTAAATTTCAGTGAAAACGAGGTGGCCACCATCAGCCGCGATTCCGGTTGGAAGGCATAAGGCAACACGCAGGCCCATGCTTCCTGCAAAGCGGTTTGGAGTGTTTCATCAGATTTGTGGTAATGAAATCGAATATGATCGGCGTCCTTCCACTCAGGCATGTTCGTGCTTAAATCTCCATAAGTGTAGATTTCCAAAAGGGCCTGATAGCCCAGGAGTCGGCTCCGATTCATTTCGGCCAATACTTCGGCAAAGGTAACGAGGGCGTCGCGATAGATGAGATTAACTGCACCGATATAGACAAACGATCTCACCTGGGGTGTTTGAGGCTGATAGGATCTGTAGGTCACGGTGGAATGCCGTGCGGTGACTGGCAACCACCGGGCAGGAACCCCATACTTTTTTTGCAGATGTTCCGCATAACCCTGGCTTATCGCCCAGACACGCTCCATGCGGCGTAAGGTGCCTTTTTCAAGATGTCGCAGCAGGGGTATGAGAGCAGCCTGACCGTGAAAACGCTGCCAGGACTCAAAATCATCCACCAAATAAATTTCCATCGGAAGTCGAACGCACCAACGCAGTAAACGAACCTGGGCCAAAAACCAAAAGTGGGCGCCCGCCATGGCGAAAATCCGCGTGGCTCCCGACCGTCGAATCGCGACGCAAATCCAAGGCAGCTTAAGTGCAAAAAGAATGACCTCCGCCGGCCCCCTCAGTTTGGAGAACCATCCCAAACGGTTTAAAAATTTTGCTCCCGGCAAAAAATGGATCGGCACGGGAGTTTCTTCGACAGCCTTTTTATTTTTTGCGGCATGCGGCAACGGTGGGGTCAGGATCAGGGCCGTTTCGTCTTTCATGGCCTCAAGCCAATTCCAACCCAGGACATGGATTCCATTTCCACTTTCAGGCAGTGGAATGGCATCCGTCATCAGAACGTAGCGCTCAGAAGTGACGGCAGGGGTGGTTGAATGCATTTGCTTGCGAAGTTTGAATAAAAGTTTGCCGCCCTTGAAGATATTATAGAAATGATTGCTGGCTAGTCCGGAAATGATGCCTGCGAACGGCAGGCCAACCAGACCAAAGCGCGGAACCAATAGGCCAATCAAGATTAAATTGAGCACACCATTACTTATGGTGGTGAAAACGAACGGATTAGTGCCCGAGGCCAAAACGAACCATGCCCAGGGTACCGTAAAAGCCAGCAAGGCATAATCAATGGCCATGAAAAATAGAATCGTGGAATCGACATAATGTGACACCCCGCCAAACTTGTCGGGGCCAAGCCAGATATGCACCAGCGTCGGACTCGCAACCCAATAAATCATTCCCATGCCCAAGGCTCCAACCCCTGCAAAAATCAATAGCCGCCGCATCCGATGAAAGGCCTTGTACCAGTCCGCAGCGCCAAGCTCCTGCGTGAAACGCGGCATCTGGGATTGAGAGATTTGATTAAATAAACTGAAAAGCGTTTGACCTATCCGTTGAGCGATATAGTAGGGTGCCGTCAGGGATGGTAAGAGAAAAAGTCCGATCAAGGGTACTTGAATGGCCGAAACGCAGAATGACGCCGAGGTCACCACTCCCACGGGAGCCGCGACTCGAAAGAGACGCTTGACCAGACCGGGTGGAACAGGCCGGTGTCGATCAAGACCAGCGCGACCCACCGATAAAAGGACGGTGCGAAAGATCACCAACTGAACCAGGCTTGAGATAAAAACTGCTGTTGCCAGCAAGATCAGGCTTGGCCGCACCATCAAGGTGCCAATCGCCAAAGCCGACCAGAGTAATTGATAGAAACCGCCGATCGTGCGGCTATAGGCCATGAAACCCAAGCCATCCAAAAATGAACCAAAGCGTTGAGAGTTCAACGTAAGTAGGAGACTACTTCCCATGACCAACCAGATGGGCAAGGTACTGAGTTCCACCTTGTCCCTTTGTTCAAAAATAAAGAAAATGGTCGCCAGGAGAAAAGCAGCCACCACAAGAGACCAGCGAAACAGGATGCGTGAGGCTGCATAAAGTTCGGAAATACCCCCCCAACCAGCCGAGGTGGAAATAAAATCGGATCGTTCACGAAATGCGCTGGAATTGCTGCCACCATGGATAAAGGCGATTTGCCGGGAAAGGGCAAAAGAGAATCCGAAATTGGCCAGGTTGGCGGTATAGAGGCAGCTCTGAAACGTGAACCAAATTCCGACTTGAGTCTTGTCGAAATGTTTGATGATGAACGGAATGGTTGCCGCCATCGCCAGCAAGCCGCATCCCTGCTGGAACCAATTGCCGAGCGTGGCCGCGCGCACGGGATGCGCTTCCACCCATTCGCGTACGAAACGAAGATACGCGGAACCTGATGGAGAAGATATTGAGCTCACCTGGAAAACGGTCTGTTCACAGTTTTACTGCGACGGCATCTCCGATTTCACGTAGGTGGGAACACTATCGTGAATAAACTTTTTCAACTCATTGAGAGTCTGTTCCGGTCCGAGGCCGTTTGGCGTCAATCCTTGCAGGATCGTGGCTTGAACTGAGACATAAGCCCAGCGTTGGTTGACGCGATGAAAGAGAAGATCCAAATTTGTTCGGAGAATGCGGTCAAACTGGTAAGGCGTCGTGACATCCTTGGCGACAAACCAGTAAAGAAAGTAGGATTGCAGGGACATCGTTTTTCCATTGCTTAGCGGTATGGGGCGTTCCAATAGGAGCGCCATGGTATCAAGTGAATGGCCCGATGCCAGAGGTACGGTAACGACGTGGCTGCTGTTGATGCGCCAACCTTGCGCGGGAAGACAACGCTCGGGACGATGAATGCTTCGCTTTTCCCCTCCGCTTAAAACAATGGAACAGGAGATTCGCTCGCCTGGGCTTGAGAGCGGCATGCCGTAGGCCTTTCGTACGACGGTGGTATCCTTGGGCAGAATGTCAATTTCGGCCTGACTTTCCTCTCCCGCAAAACCGTAAAGAGGCCCCACCTGGTAGGGAAGTTCCATCACAACTCCGGCTTCCCCCCCCCGCTTTCGGTGCGGGAACCAGGAGGCAGATAAGCAGCGTTGCCACGGTCAAGACCAGTACCAGCGCGGCTTTGCTGATAAGCGTCGTCGAATTTGAGGCCATGCCCATTTTAGATTTGTGCATGCTTTTTCCGCGATGAAATAAATCGTTCCAGCCATGATCCAGCCAAGACCAAACCACCCAGGTTAATGACATAGACAAGGTAGCCAGCCCCTTCGTGAAACCAGGAAGGCTCGGTATCGGATCCAAGCGCAAAAGATTTCCCGAAATGAATCGTGGCCAGCGTAAGCAGGATGATCCGCACGAGATTGCCCAGGATGACAAGGGGCACCGCCAGGATCACGATCACCGCCTGATACCGGAGTTTGTCGAAAATCAAAAAGGAATAGACCGCAGCGATCATCACCAGGGCAAAGAGGGAGCGAATCCCACTGCACGGATCGGCAATATCAATGGCAAACGGATGCATGGCACCGACTGCGGAAACAACCGCAGTGCCATTAAGATCATTAGGTACGCCAAGGATTAGCAGCACATGATGGCTCAGCGATGACATAAACAGGCGAAGTTCAAGCGCCACATCTTCCAGGAAACTATAAGGCCACATGAACATGATAAAGGCCCACGGAAAAACAAGCAGCCGCATGATCGGCCAACCGAGGAACAAGACGATAAGCCCCGCATAGACCCACTCCATGGCGCCGATTCCCACGTAATAATTTTCCATCAGGAAACCGAGATTGTAGAACAGAAAACCTGCGGCCAGAATCACGTATCCGGCTCTGTGACCCTGTATGGGCGCTGCGCGGATCTTCGGCCACAGACGCCAGACCAGCCAGGCCACAATCCATGGAACCAACCCGCAGTACGTCCATTCACTGGCCGTTGCCTCGCCACTTAAAGAGCCTTGTGGAGTCGCTGAAAACAGGCTGGCTATCTGCTGGCTTAAATCGGTCCAGAAGGTGCCAATAAAAAGTTGAAAAAGGGTTATTTTCCCCACGTAATAGGTACGGCAATAAGGAATGGCGACCACTAAAACTACGCAGGCCCCGATGGCCGAAAACCAGGCGAAGAGGTTGCGGCCATTCCGGGCCGATCGTTCAAGAGGAACGAAATCCCCCGAAGCGCTTGGGCTGGTCATGCAAGCAGCCTAGCCGTCCCTGACTCTTTCTCAATGCGAATATGCAGTATGTGCTCCACCCGCAAAGGAACCGGGATATTTCCATAAGCATTTTTTCAAACGGAGTCCTCGACAAGTTGAGAGTGACGGCGTTCTATCGTTGGTACAGCCACCATGATCACCATTCTCTCCAAGGATTTCGAATTTGAGTCGGCACAATCTCTGCCCCAGTTCCCCGCAGGTCATAAATGCCGCAATATTCACGGGCACAGTTTCAAGGTCACCGTTTCGGTGCGAGGCCCCGTGGATGAAGCGACGGGAATTTTCTACGATCATGCCGCTATTTCCGACGCCATGCATCCCATCGTTCAGCAACTCGATCATGCCTACCTCAACGACGTGCCGGGCCTGGAAAATCCGACGATTGAAATCATGGCTCGCTGGCTCTGGGAAAAGCTGGCGCCGCAATTGCCCGGACTTTACGAAATCGTCCTCCACGAAACGCCGCGCGCACGCTGTACCTATCGCGGGGAATAAGGCAGCTTCGCTTTAAACAAGCTGTCATCTCGAGCAAAGTCGAGGGATATGGCTCGAACTTGATCTGAGTTTGAGATGTGGAAAAAGATTTATCGGTTCGTGCCAGTTCCAATTTCTGCCTCTTCCCCCATAAAAGCGATCAGGCGATTACCCCAAAAAGGATAACCGCCTGATCTAGGAGGAGAATGAATGAAACTTACATAGAGTATGACCCTGCATGTAAGCGAATGTTCAAAAGATTCGGAATTATTTTACAGTTTTTTTCGAATCGGTCAGAAGGCGAATCATCCCGGTCAGGTCGTCCTCGTTGAATCCAATCTTCATCCCCTTATCGTAGAATGACTTAAGCGACTTTGTAAGAGGCAATTCCAGGGAGCCAGCCGTTTCCAGCGCGAGCCGCAAATCCTTGTCCATATGTTTGAGCGCGAATTGTGGAGAGAAGTCCCCGGTGCGGAATTTGGCTTCCTTCAGGTCCGAAAATCCAGAACGTCCCGCATTGATGTGCAGCGCCTCGAAGAATTTCTCGTCGGAAATCCCCTCGGCACGAGCGAGGGCCAGACTTTCGCTCAACGCCTCGGAAATCACCGCGATATTCAGGTTCATCGCCAGTTTCAACGAGGAAGCCGTACCCAAAATGCCTATGTGCAGAAGTTGGGTGCTCAACCGGGTCAGAACCGGGCGCGCTTTTTCGACAATATCGGCTGTTCCACCGAGATAAAAAACGGTCTTGCGCGCTTCCGCTGCTGGTTTGCTGCCGGTAAATGGCGCCTCGAGAAAAAGCGCCCCGGTGGCTTCCACGCGTTCGGCAAAAAGCTTCGTCCAATGCGCGGAGATCGTGCTCGATTGCACCACGATCTGCCCCGGCTTCAGGTGGGGCACAATGGTATTCAGGATACTTTCCACCGCTGGCGGATCGGCCACCACGATGATGATCATCTCCGCGTCTTTCACGGAGCGGGCCAGGTCGGCTTCATAAAAAGGCAAATCCTTCGGAGTGCGGTTCCACCCGAGAACCTTCAAGCCGTCGGCGTGAAGATTTTTCGCCCAGACGCTGCCGATAATTCCCAGTCCAATAACAGTGACGCGTTGCATGAAATTAAAATGCCTGCCATCGCGAACTTGTCGAGAAATGACGGCTTCCTACCGTTGGTCGCCCGGCAAAAGCAGCAGATAACTCTGCGCCACCAGTAATGTCGTCAAAAAAAAGAAAGCGATTTCCTCCCAGGGCAAAATCCGGCCCAGCTTCACGCCGGTGATCTGCTTTTCATCGAAGAACCAGGTGCCCGCCCGCACCGCCGCGAGATCGGCCAAGGTGTAATAAACGCCGAATGCCGCCGTCACCACGGCGAGCAATCCTGCATGGGCGAGAAAAAGCCACGGGGCGAGAACCCACTGCGCATAAATCACCGGCAAAAACCAGGCGAGATGAATCGCATAATTCACGTGCGGGCCCGATTTTTTCCGCAGCCATCGCAGTTGCAGCGCGACGATGCCCCAGGGAATCGCGGAAACGCCGAGGCAAAGCAGCGTCCACTTTCCGATCCCGGTTTCCTGGCCCGTCATCCAGTTGGGGAAAAGACAAAATAAAAGGCGCACGGCCAGCATGACATTGACGCTTTGCAGCAGAAAAAAGGCATACTCCTCCACGGGGAGATAGCCGATCCGCAAGCTGTATTTTTCCCGTGGAAATCCCCAAATGCCCCACTTGGCTGCAAGGTTATCCCAGGGCGTCGTAAAGATCATCACCGCGAGGAGCACCAATCCGAAGGCAAGACTCTCCCCAGCCGTCCATGCATGCGACCCGTTGAGCGCCACCAAAAGCATCAGTAGCGGAACATTAAAAATAAGATGGAAGCGCAGGTAAGTCAGAAGCGTCGGTGTAGTTAAAAGCTTTCTTAATAAAAGGCTGTCATCCCCAGCTTGTCGAGGTAGCTGTCGTACCCTCCGTTGGTAGCCGTTGACCGCCGGGCGACGGTGCTGAAACTACGGGGGGGGGCATGGGGATGTTCCGTTACAGGGTGGTATGAAGTGGTATGGCGAGGCGGTCATTGAACTGGTCGCGGGCGATTTGGGTTTGTTGGCGGTGATGGAGCGGGGTGAGCTGCGGAATACCCGGCGGAATTGTGGCCGGTTGGGTTTCGTTGGTTTTGGAAGAAGAATGAGAATGGAGGGAGTTCATGAGGCCACGATTTTACATCAGCCCGAATGAAACGTGGTAGTCTTAGGCCGCTTAAATGGCTTATCTGGCCAAAAATTATAAGCCTTTTAGGCCAGATAAGAAAATGGAGAGGAATTCAGCCGGGAAAGCGAGAAGCGTGACTCCCGACAGCACCGCCGCAGGAGGTGCAATTCCTCTTCGTCTGCTATCTTATCATCTTAGGCCAAAAGATGCCATTCGTGCCTGTCCCCTTTTTCTCTCCAACCCGATCGAACGGCTTGGGGAGCTATGAGGGAAATTCAAGATTAAGCAAAGAATAAACGGTCTTGTTAACAGCCATCCAAGGACGTTTGATCTGGAAAAGCTCCCTCTTGATGCTCGCGCTGTCCTTAAAGCGTTCAAACCAATCGAATGCCAAGGGGTAAATCAAATTCTTTAACTGAACAATTCTTTCCTCGGCTCCAAATTCAAGTCCTTCAAAATCCGAAAGCTCGGCGTAGGACTTAACGGAAGCTACGTGAAATTTCCCATCAGGAATCCGCGCCTGAATATGGCAATGATGTCCCGCTGGGGAAGTCAGCGGACCAAGCGCACGAAAATAGACTCCCACATTAAAGTAATAGCTCTCGCTCCATTGCGAAGTCTGTATGTTGAAAAGGTGGACAGTTTCAGCGCCTACGAGGTGCCACGTTGCGTCCTTCTTTGTAAATCCATGCTCTTTAAAATGAGGCTTAAAAGCTTCGATTAATGCCTTTTTGTAGCGTGCCATAAGCTTTGAATTTTTAGAGAAGGTAGAAAATCCGAAATTGCTCGCCAACCAAAGCCATGTCGAGCGCCAACACGCGCGGGTTTAGAGATAGAAAGATAATACCGGAGCATGAGGGTGAAAAGGGGACAGGCACATTTTTGGTTTCGGAACGGGATTTTCATTTGCCATCATGAAACTTGCCTGTCTCCTTTTTTCTTTTTTCTCACAAACCTAGTTTAAAACCCTCATTAGAACTAGCAGTCCTACGCCTTGGAAACAGAACCTGTTTCCTGCTGGCCGGAGCGTTCGAGAGCGCTCTGGAATCGACGGTGGACGGCGTCACGGTCAAAGTAGGCCACGACCTGTTCGCAGGTCATGCCCTCGGTCTCACGGGCCACAGCTTCCTTCCACTTGCGGGATTCAGCCACGGCGTCAAAAGTTTTGGTTGTCGTCTCCATAAACAAGTTCCGGCGGACTTATGATCCGCACGCTGGGATAACCATACACCAAGTTGATGCGATTAAAACCCGATTCTCGCTGGTAGTTGGCCAGGTGCTTGAAATTCCAACTGACAATGAGGCCGATTCCATGCGTGGTGGCGATGGCGACATGACGGGCGTCATCAATGTATTTTGCGGTAAGAACTCCGGCTTGAACATAAGCTCGCGCCAGTTCTTCGGCACGGTCGGTCAAGGACAAGAGATTGGCGTTATCCGGGAATGTTTGCGCGAAGAGTCGGACAACCTCCGGCGGGGCGAGCGAGGCTTCCTGCTGAGTCACAACCGAGGCCACGAATCGGCAATGGCCCGAATCTGACAAGGCCCAAAGCCGCTGGGTGGCTTTTTCAAACTCGGGATCGAAGTAACCGCCGACCACGGAGTTATCCAGATAGAGGGTCAGGGCAGGCACAGACTTGAGCATATCCAGTGATCATTCGACGAAGCCAGCAGGATTATTATTTGAATACGTTCCAGAAACGCAAAGAAAGCGAAAAAGGGAAAGAAAAAGGGGACAGGCACATTTTCGGTTTCATCCCCAGTCCCTTACTGACCAATCTCAAGATACAAGGATCAGCCCTCGGTAAGTCCACGTCATCCGGTTAAGTGCCTACTTTTCGGGAGCTAATCCTTCGACAGGCTCAGGATGACGGAACCTAAAGGGGAGCACCTCTCTATTTAAGTTCGGCGCTCGGTCGCAACGAGAATGGTTGCGCTCACGATCAGCACGCCGCCCGCGAGGAGAGTCCACGTCAGCATTTCATTTGGATAGGTGATCCCCGCCAGGTGCGAAATCAAGCCGGGCAAAAAGGCAGACAATACCGTCGCGAGAACCGGTTCGATACTATAAATCAGACCCGCCTCCGTCGCGCTGACGCAACGCTGCCAGGCGTTCATGATGAAAAAATTGATCACGGTGCAGAACAATACCAACGTCAGCATGAGTTCCCATAATGCCGGGGTGTCAAACATTTGTCCCGCGAAGTGGGCCGTGCCTCCCGTTGTGAGATAACCGAGGATGAACATTCCCGCCAAAAGGAGAAACATGACCAGCGTGACCACGCCAGGACGATTTTCCGCATAGATCGACCGTTCCACCCAGACAATCTGACTGGCCAGAAAAACGGTGCTGAAAATAATGGCGAGTTCACCGGGACCCAGGACAAAATGAGTCAGTAGGCCGGGACTTAACATCGCCGCACCGGCCAGAACCATCATGCACGCCATCATCACACGAAGGGTGGGAGCTCGCTGATCCCGCACCGCGACAATCAAAGGCACGATCAACGCGTAGAGTTGGGTGAGGAAAGCCGAGATCGATGCGTCCGTCCAGGCGAGACCAATCGTTTGCAGGAAAGCCCCCCCTCCTGCCAACAGCGCCAGCCCGATGGCCTGACTCCATTCCCGTCGAGTTACCCGGAGCAACCCCCGGCCATAAAAGGGGAGCAGGAAAAGTGCGGCTAACCCAAAACGCACTGCGGTGTCGCCGCAAGCGAGGGCGAAATCGGGGACATGAAGCGCATGTTCCCGTTGGGCCAGTTGCAGTCCGCGCAATAACGGAAAACTCGCGCCCCATAAAATCGTTGAGCCAATCAACAGCGCGCGCGCACGACGAATCAGCAAGGTCCCCGGAGATAATTCCTTCTTTTCCATGTACGATTTCGAGGCGTGTTATTGCGCAGTTGTGAAAATAAATATCATGCGCCGCCGCGAATGAAATAAGGGTGATCTAAAAGCAAAATCTGCTTTTATGAAAAGCTAAAGTGTTCATCTTGGCAATTAGCAACCAAGACCGCATGGCAAAACGATTCAGAAAAAAAGGGGCGGGCGATCATAACGCCCCTCCCCGCGCATCCGGTTCCAAGGCCCTGGTTTCGGGAACCTGGATTGCACTCCTGCTGGCGGCGATAACCTTCCTAGTCTATTGGCCTTCGCTCAAATCGGGCTTTGTTTACGATGCGCGACTGGAAATTTTGGTGGAAGGATTCATCACCTCCCTTTCCAACCTGCCTGCCATTCTTACGCTGAAAGTGTTGAAGATGAATCTCGTGCTCGGATCCCGACCGGGACAGATGCTTTACCTGATGCTGATTGCCGCCTTCTCCGGCAAGGAACCGTTCGGATATCATTTATGCAGCAATCTGCTTCATGCGACCAATGTCGCGCTGTTCTTTGTGTTGTTGTGGCGATTGATTGCCACCGAAATAACAGGGCTGACCCGGGACAACCGCCTGAAAGTTCAACTTGCGGTAGCGGCAGTCACCCTGATTTTCGCCCTGCACCCGATCGCCGTGGAATCGGTTTCCGAAGTGAGTTACAGCTCGAGTCTCCTGGTAACATTTTTCACTCTCCTGTCCTTATTTGCGGCGATGGCTTTTCGTCCGGAGAACTTTCGATCCGCGATGATCACGGGAAGCATGGGCACTCTCTGCGCCCTTGCAGCCGTAACTTCAAAGGAATCGGGCGTCACAACGGTGGCGTTGCTCGCCGTCTATTGGTTTTTATTTCGTCGCAAGGAAGCGAAGTTACCGTGGTTTTTGTTTTTAGGGGCCGCCTCAGCGGTGACCGCAGCTTTCCTGGCGGTTCGATTCCTCTTGGCTCCGCCTGCCTCCACTTCGTACAGCCTGGCGCCTTGGGGCTATCTTGGCGGATCGTTCTTCCAGGTCTTTTTAATCCAGCCCCGGTTATGGGTTTTCATGATGGGTAAATTAATTTGGCCGACACACTTTTCAGCCGATTATACGCCAGTGGAACATCTGGGGCTTCCGACGGCCATCGCGTTGCCAATCCTGATCGCAGTGGTTTTGCTGCAAGGCTGGCTGGCTTACAGGAGTCGGATGGGCGCGCTTGGAGTGGCCATCTACTGGCTGGGACTTGCAACCGTTTCCAATTTTGTCCCGCTCTACCGCCCTTTGGCTGACCGTTTTTATTATTTACCACTGGCGGGAGTTGCGATGCAACTGCTGGCCTTGCTCCTGATGATGCTGGAGTGGCGCCGTGGATTCTGGATGGCAGTGGCGCCCCTGCTGGCTGCGCTCCTGCCTTTGACTTTTCTTACCGTGATCCGTGAAGATGTTTTTGCCGACGAAATTGCCCTTTGGACTGACACGATTCAAGCAAGCCCTCTCTCCGCGATGGCTCACAACAATCTTGGCACTAATCTTTCTCAAAGAGGGCGAACAAACGAATCGATTATCCATTACCAAAAAGCCCTCGAAATCCGTCCGGATTATGCCGAAGCCCACAATAATCTTGCCCTTGCCCTTTTTCAAAATGGGCAGGTGGACGAAGCGATGGCCGAGTTCCAAAATGCGCTTAAAATCGATCCCAGCTATGCCGAAACGCATTATAACCTGGGCAATATCCTTTCTCAAAAGGGACAACTCGATGAGGCAATGGCCGAGTTCCAAAAGGCTATCGATCTTCAACCAAATAATGCCAAGGCCCATAACAACCTGGGCAACATGCTTTCCAAAAAAGGGCAAATGGACGCGGCCATAATCCAGTTCAAAAAGGCGCTGGAAATCACTCCGGATTATGCCGAGGCTCATTATAATTTCGGCGTTGTTCTTTTCCAAAAAGGACAAGTGGACGAAGCGATAACCCAGTTCCAGCAAACGCTGGCCATCAACCCCAACAATGCCGAAGCCCACAACAACCTCGGCGCCATCCTTCTCCAAAAAGGGCAGGTGAACGACGCAATAGCCCATCTTCAGGAGGTCGTACGGCTACGGCCCGACTCAAACGCAGCGAAAGATACTTTGGCCAAAATAAAGGCGATGGCACCATAGGGAGCAGTTCAAAGCTTGCTTTCGGCCCCGGTGTTTGCGAACCCATGGGGATGCATCGTCCACGTTCATCCGCCGCCAGGCTCAAGGGCCACATCACCAAGGGCAGGCGCGTCCTCCAACTGGAAGCCGCGGCATTGAGTGCGGTACAGCGGCGTTTGGATAAAACTTTCGCCCAAGCCATTGAGGCGATGCAGGAGGTTATCCAGTCCGGGCGCAAGATCATTGTCACCGGCATCGGCAAATCAGGCCAGGTCGGGGCCAAGATCGCCGCCACTCTTTCCAGCACGGGCGCTCCCAGCGTGGTACTCGATGCGGTCAACGCTTCCCACGGCGATCTCGGCATGATTTCAAACGGCGATCTCATTCTCATCCTCAGCTACAGCGGCGAGACCGAGGAAGTCGCCCGGCTGATCCCGAGCCTCAAGCGCATCGGCGCACGGATCGTCGCTCTGACCGGCAATCCTAAATCGACTCTTGCCCGCGAGGCCGAACTTCACATCGACGTCCATGTGACCCGCGAAGCCTGCCCGCTCAACCTCGCGCCCACCGCCAGTTCCACCGCCATGCTCGCAGTCGGCGACGCGCTGGCCATGGTGTTGCTTGAGGCGCGCGGCTTCAACAAGGAGGACTTCGCCACGTTCCATCCCGGCGGCAACATCGGGCGCAATCTTCTCTTGAAGGTCGAAGACCTCATGCGAACCAAGGAACAGATGGCCATCCTCGCGGGAACTGCCACGGTCAACGAAGCTCTCGCGCTCCTGGCAAAAAATCGGGCGGGAGCCGCCGCCATCGTCGATTCACGCGGACAACTCATGGGAATTTACACGCACGGCGACTTCACGCGCGGGTACCAGAAGGATGTGAATATCGGGCAATCCCGCCTGGCCGACGTGATGACGGCACGCCCCATTACCGTCCGGGTTGACAAACTGGCCGTGGAAGTGCTCAATTTATTCGAAGCAAACCGCATCGATGACCTAGTCGTCGTGGACCGTCAACACCGCCCCGTCGGGTTGGTGGACGCTCAGGACCTTGCCAGATTTAAATTGATCTAAAATAAAAAGAGAAAGTTTTTCGCTATGCCAAACGCCAACGAAATCGGAAAAGGACAAGCCATCAAGTGGAATGGCGACATTTGCATGGTCCTGGAAACACAACACCGGACACCGGGTAATCTTCGCGCCTTTGTCCAGGCCACCCTGCGCAGCATGCGTACTGGCAAATCATTCGTGCAACGGTTCAACTCGAACGAATCGCTCGAAATTGTCCCGATGAGCCGCAAGAAGTACGAGTTCAGCTACAAGGACAACTCGGGCTACCACTTCATCGATCCCGTGACTTATGAGGATATTACCTTCCAGGAAGATTTCGTCACCAAGGTGAAGGAATACCTGACTGAGAACCTGGCTTGCGATATTATTTTCACCGATGACAAAGCCGCCGACATCGAACCACCCGCCACCGTCACTCTCAAAATTATTGAGTCGGCTGAAGGCGTTCGCGGTGATTCCGCAAACAACGTGCAGAAAATAGCTGTGCTCGAAACCGGCCTGCAGGTTCAGGTGCCTCTCTTCATCAAGGAAGGCGAACTGGTCAAGATCAGCACGACGGACGGCAAGTATCTCGGACGGGCGTAATAGCATTACGTCCAAGAGGCTTGGTCTTTAAACATCTGTCATCCCGAGCTTGTCGAGGGATCAGACGCGTTTCCATTTTCCAGAAAGTCCAACGATCACAGAAAGGTGGCGCATTCCGACTGTCCAATTTGTTGCTTATCGATGACGTGTCTTTTCTCTCGTTCCTAAGTTGCACTTGGGAACGAGGAAGCACCTTCACAACCTCGGGATGACAGATGTTTCATTTCCCGCTAGGTTGGCCGGATGGAATTGCCGGTGGAACTTTTTCTCGCGCTCCGTTATCTGCGCCCGCGCCGCACGTTTGTCTCGGTCATCACCGTGCTTTCCTTCATGGGCGTTACGCTGGGCGTGATGGTGCTCATTGTCGTCCTTTCCGTCATGGCCGGATTTCGGGAACGCCTCGACGAAAAGATCATCGGCTTCAACGCCCACATCACCGTGACCATGGCCGATGGCAGTGTGCTCTATGATTTCGGCAAGGCTCTCGACATCATCAAACAACAGCCGGAAGTACTGGCCGCAGATACCATTATCCGAGGTCCTGTTCTCGTCAGGCATGGCGGCACCCATGACGGAAAAATGTCTCCGGCCTATATCAAGAGCGCACCGGAAAACGGAGATGACGCAGTCCTTCCCCTCAAGCAATTTTTGAAAATGGGCGAATACGAATTACGTGGCGATTCCGTCATTGTCGGCTCCGAGTGGGCCAAACGGAACATGGCCTTGCCCGGCGATCAAATTGAAATTTACGGACCGGCTCTTTTGGATGCGATCTCTCACCAACGACCGGGGAAAAACGTCGTCGTGCCCTTCCCGGAAACACCGATCATCCGGGGGATTTTTAAAACCGGGCAATTCGATTACGACCTGAACTTTTTCCTCGTCTCGACCGAAATGGCCCAGCACCTTTACGGTCTTGGCGAAGGTGTGCATGGCGTCGCGGTGCGGGTGAAGGAACCCTTTCAAGCCGAGGCCGTCAAGGATCGCCTCAACAAAATCCTGCCCCCTACCCTTCGCGCGCGGACGTGGATGGACGACAACAGCGATCTTTTCAACGCCATCGCCACGGAGCGGGTGGTGATGACCTTCATCCTCTTCTTTGTCATGCTGGTCGCCGCCTTCGGACTCTGCAGCACGCTCATCACGATCACGGTTCAAAAATCGCGCGAAATCGGCCTGATGAAAGCGCTGGGCGCAAATGATCTTCAAGTTTGCGGCGTGTTCCTGTTCCACGGCATCTTGGTTGGGATCGTCGGGGCCATCAACGGCACGGTGCTGGGGCTGCTCCTGCTCCATTACCGCAACCCGTTTCGCACTTTCCTGATGAATACGTTTGGAATCCAGGTTTTCTCCCCCTCCGTTTATGGCCTGCCGGAAATTCCTGCCGTTATTAATCCCGTGAATGTCGCCTTGATCGCGATCTCGGCCGTTGTCATCTGCGTCCTGGCGGCGCTTATCCCGGCGTTGAGTGCGGCCAAGCTGGCACCCGCCCGCGCTTTGCGGTATGAATAAACGAATACCTTTTGATCCATGAAGACAAAGAATCTCCCCGCCCTCTTTCTTGGCTTGTCGTGGTTACTCGCGACCACTCTCCCAAATCGGGCACAAACCGCCGCGCCGGATCAACCTGCGCCACAAGCACCGGTTACCCTGCATATCGACAAGGCGACGCTCACGACTGAAATCGCCGCGACCCCCGCCCAGCGCGAACGCGGTTTGATGTATCGCGAAAAACTCCCCGATAATGATGGCATGATTTTTATCATGCCAAGTGTCGGGCCTGCCACCTTCTGGATGAAGAACACGCTCATTCCTCTCTCGATTGCCTTTCTGGATCACAAGGGCGTGATCCTCGAAATCCATGACATGAAACCGCTGGATGAAACCATCACCCACAGCGAAAGTGACCAGGTCGCCTATGCGCTGGAAACAAATCTACACTGGTTCGCGCTGAACGGCATCAAACCGGGCGACAAAATCACTCCCGCACCAGGTACTCTCGTCCCGACAGCATCCCCTTGAAACATTATTAGCTTTATTGAAATTTTATTAAGAAATCTGTCATCCTGAGCTTGTCGAAGGACCTCTAACTATTTTGCTCAAACGGTGCCGACGGGAGGAATAGCAAGAGGTCCTTCGACAAGCTCAGGATGACATTAAAATATTATGCCACTTCCCATCGATTATCACACGCATCCCCAGGCCCACAGCATCAAGCCTTACACCGCCGAACTCCTGCAACCTTGGGCCAACTCCGCCCGGCAAAGCGGCCTGAAGGAAATCGCCTTCACCGACCATGACCGCTATCTGGAGGGCGTCGATTTTTCCGAAATCGACAAGGTGCGCGAAGCCAATCCCGACTTGAAAATCCTTGCCGGGATTGAACTCGACAATGATCCGGTGACGGGAAGAGCGGGGCGCATGTGGGTGGAAAAAAACTGGGACAAACTCGATTTCGTCCTCGGCTCCGTCCATTACCTCCCCAATGACACCGAAATGTTTGACCAGGTCACCCGCAAGGATGAATTTGCCAAGCGCGACCTGGCTGCCGACTGCGCCCACTATATCCAAAATGTCGAGGGCATGATCGAGCGGGGCGGCATCGATGCGCTCGCCCATCTCGACCTGATTAAAATTCACGGCGTCTGGCATCCGGAGGGAGGACTCCTGCCTCATTTTTCCGCTTTGCTCAACCGCATCCGCCGCGAAGACCTCGCCATCGAAATCAGCACGGCGGGCTGGCGTAAACCGGTGGGCCAACAGTATCCCCATGTGGACATCATTCGCGCCGCCCAACAACTCGGTATTCCTTTTACCCTCGCCAGCGACGCCCATTCCCATGCACAATTGGCGGAGGAATATGGCCGATTGGAAGAACTCTTGCGCGAACTCGGAATCCGGGAAGTGGCCAGCTACGAAAAGCACCGGTGCCGGACAATAACCCTTACCTGAAACAAGCATGGAGCAAAATTTCGAGGCCAATTTTTTCACCCTGCTCGCCCTGCTCGATGTCGGGAGCCGTCTCGAAATCGATGCGGTCTGCACCAAAGTCTCCATTCCCGCGCATCAGGTCATCTATGAGCAGGGTCATCCCTCCGCTTCGGTTTACATCATCGCTTCCGGCACAGTCGAGGCGATCACCCACAGCCCGGACGGCAAGCAGACCCGCTCCCTGGGCTTCATGTCTCGCGGAGATTTTTTTGGCGATCTCGGAGTCCTCACCAATCATCCGCGACTGGCGATGATCCGGGCCTGCGAAGAGACGCAGGTTCTCCAGATCGAAAAAATGGCGTTTCTGCGCCTGCTGGACAAGATTCCGAAAATGGGCGCCTTCTTCACCCGCAATCTCGCCCGACGCCTTTATCAAACTTCCACGGAAGCGCACCGGACCATCTACTCGCTCGACCTGTCCGGAAACCTGGAACACTTCGATCTCCTCATCATCTTTCAGGCCATCACCAGCATGGGCCGCAGCGGAGAACTGCACCTGAACAATTCGAGTCACGACCTCATCGGCAGCTTCTTCTTTCGCGAAGGACGCGCCGAGCATGCCCGCTTCGTCCATCTCGAGGGAGTCGAAGCGGTCTGGCAGGGTTTCGTGGAATCGGCCACGGAAGGCTCTTTCACGTTCCGTGTCATGGCCGAACCGACGGTGCCCTTCAACCCGGAGCATCTCATCCAAATTGAAAGTACCGATCTGCTCATGCAGGGGGTCAGCCGTCGCGACACCTATCAGGCCATTCCCGAGAACCTGCGTAAAATGGAAGGTAAACTCGGACGCAAAACCGAATCGCTGCAATGGAATAATGCCGAAACAAACGCCCTTGCTGAGCGCATCTGGGAACTGATCGGCAAACGTCCCCAACCGATGATCAGCCTCTGGCGTCGCCTGAATTATTCAGCACTCACCTTCCTGGAAACAGTGGACGAATTGATAAAAACGGGACAAGCCGAATTGTTATCCGAAGCGCCAACTGAACCGTAATAACCAGAGGTTTTTTCACACGAAAGCGTGTTGACTTTCATTCTATATGATAGATAATATGTATCATGAAGAAAGCCACGGTTGCTGATTTGCGAAATAACTTCCGTAGGGTGTCGGTTTTAATTGATAACGGTGAGTCGGTGGAAATTACCAAGCGCGGGCGGGTATTCGCACGGTTGGTGCCGGCGGTGGACACCCCACGTAAAATGAAGAAGCCCGACATGATGGCCCAGCTCAGGGAGATTTGGGGAAATCGCGTTTTCTCCGCAGCGGAAGTGAAAGCCATGCGCGAAGCCGAACTCGAAGGCGAAGAAGGATGAATGCCTATCCAGATACTTCCTTTCTTTGCGCGCTCTACCGCATGCAGGATAATTCATCAATGGCAGCCGCACACTTTGATAAAATGCCGGAACCGCTGCATGTCACATCCCTGTTGCTTTACGAGTTTCGTCAATCCATTCGATGGCAGGGATTTCTGAACAAGAAGGATCCCCGCAAGGGATTCGACAAAAAAACGGGAATGGCTGTCCTGGCGAAACTACAAGGTAACATCGCCATCGGTGCCGTCGTCGTCGTTCCGTCCGACTGGACGGATGTCCACAGCATCGCGGAACGGCTCTCGACCCAGCATACCGCGATGGGTGGGCACCGGGGGTTTGACATCCTGCATGTCGCCACCGCCATACATCTGGGGGCAAAAGAATTTCTAACCTTTGATACCAACCAGAAGAGGCTGGCCCAAGGAGAAGGCCTGAAAATCCCCTTGTGATGAGAATCCATCCGCTTAAAATAACGGTGGATTGTTATCGTTTTTTATGTAATAAGTTGCTACTAATGGCTGGCGGTTTTCTCGTCGCTACCATATATAGTATAAACACGTAATGAAGTCCCCCGACAGTTATGCCCCGCCGCGTCAATTGGCTACCAAAAAGCCAGTCCGGCTCGATCTGCGTCGTGCCACCTCGTTATCTCCGGAAGACGAGCTGATGGAGCAACGCAAGAGTACTTTCTGGAAATGGTTCGGCTTCGTGGCGTTGCTTCATTTGGTGGCGATTTGCATTTTCGGATGGTTGCACGAAACCTCGCCAACACCCCCGCCCAAATTTGAATTCTCCCTGCTTTCCGAGGGAGAGGTATCCAAGGGAACGCCGGGGGCGCAACAAGCTCCCAAGGTCGGTTTGGTCACACCGGCCCCTTCGATCCATCCGGTACGTCCCCCCGACCCGACGCCGCCGATCAAGCCTCAACCCATTCAACCTGCTCAAGCCGCCGTCATTCCGCCACCACCCGTACCAACACCCAAGCCGGTGACGGTGATCAAGCCGGACGCTCCCCTTGTTGCAAAAGATAAGCCCGTCACGCCGCCCAAGCCGAAGGTCAAAATCAATCTCGGGCCGCTCGTCGATGGCCCTGCGCCCGCTAACGCCAAGCCGATCCCCAAGCATACTTCACCGAAAAAGACGGTCGTTGCCGCCACTGATGATGCCTCGAATCAAAATTCCGCCGTGAATTCGGAGAGCCACGGTTTAAGCAAGGAAGAGGTCGCCCAACAACTGGGCAAAAAGCTGGGAGATGCAGGTGTTAAAGATGCGCTCAAAATCGGCAAATCCGGTGCACCAAATTCCAAGGCCAATTCCTTCGCCGACTTTTATACCATGATCCGCGACCAGGTGATGGACAAGTGGCAGCATCCGAACCAAGTCAACGACGAGGCCATTGATCCCGTCGTCCAGATCCATGTGGAAAAGGATGGCCGCGTTCCGCCCGAAAGCGTCACGCTGATAAAATCGTCCGGTAATCCGTCTTACGATGACTCCGCGCTGACGGCAGCAAAGAGCCTCGGCTACCTCCTTCAACCCTTGCCGGACGGTTGCCTGCCCGATATCCCCATCACCTTTAAACTTACCCGCTAACGTGAAATTATCCCTTACCTGTTTTTGCACCGCGCTCCTTGTCATCCTTCCCGGTTTTTTTAGCCCACAGCTTCATGCCCAGGATGGAGTGGTTGTACGCGTTGACGCGCTCGTGTCGGTGGGCATTGGCCCGATCACCGGCCCGCAGGGAACCATGGTCACACAGGTCTTGAGCGCCGATCTCAGGCGCACGAGCATGATTACGCCCGCAGCCAGTGGGTCCGGTGAATACCAGGCCAGCGGCGATTACAGTGGGACGGGATTGACGGGCAGGTTGCTCAACAAAAAAACCGGCGCGGAAGTCTTTCATCAGACCTTCAACGGCACGGGACGCGCGCCCATCCACGAGTTTGCCGATGCCATCACCCAGGCGGTCACGGGAATACCGGGCTTTGCCTCGAGTAAGCTCGCCTTTATTTCGAGTGCCACGGGTTCCAAGGAACTTTATCTCGCCGATATCGACGGGGCCAGCGCTCGCGCGATCACGCACGACAACACGATCAGTTCCAGCCCCTCCCTGAGCCGGGATGGATCGAAGCTCGCCTATACGTCTTACAAAAGCGGTTATGCCGACGTTTACCTGATCGATCTCAGTTCCGGTAATCGGACGCGCCTTGCCTTTTTCCCCGGCATTAATTCCGGGGCTTCCTTCTCGCCAGACGGATCTCAGATCGCCCTCACGCTGAGCAAGGATGGCAACCCCGAGATTTACACGATGCCGATCAGCGGAGGCGCCCCGAATCGTATCACCCGCACACGCGGCTCGGAGACTTCCCCTTCCTGGTCGCCCACCGGGGACCGGCTGGTCTATTCGTCCGATGATCGCGGCAGCCCGCAGCTTTTCGCGAGTATTTCCCAGGGTATCGGCGAGTTGGATCATCTCGTTACGGGCAATTCGTTTTGCACCAAACCCGACTGGTCGCCGGATGGCAAGTCGATCGCCTTCACCACGCGCCTCGGCGGGCAATTCCAAATCGGCGTCTATGATGTGACCAGCCGCATGGCTAAACTGGTCACGACCGGAGGCGGTGAAAATCCGGCATGGACGCGCGATTCGCGTCATCTTCTTTACGATAACAACGGCCACCTCTATCTGCTCGACACCGCATCCTCAACCCACCAATCACTGCCCGTCGATATGAGCGTCACCGGCTGCTCCGAACCCACTGTCTCCCGCTAACAGAAACCATTGTCAACACCCTCCACATCCGTATAATAAACCACTTGATCCCCAACCATCGCCCTCCCATGAATAAAAAATGCCTCGCACCCCTACTCATCGTTTTAACCTTTGCCCTCGCCGCGTGCGATGACAGCAAGAAGGGAAATTATACAGGTCAGGGAAATGATGGTGGGCTGCCTGATGATACTGTTAATCTTTCAAACGGTGGAATTCCTCCCGCGCGCGGTAAATTCAATCCCGAAACCGATGTCAGTTACGACACCCTCCAGGCCGATACGGTCTATTTTGCCTTCGACAGCTCGACCATTCCCGGTTCGGAACGAGGCAAGTTGCAGAACGTGAGCGAGTGGATGAAAACCAATCCGGATCATTCGCTCTATCTTGCCGGTCATGCCGACAAACGGGGCACGGCCGAATACAATCGCGCCCTCGGCGAACGACGCGCACTGGCCGTACGTGAATATCTTGTTGGTCTCGGTGTTCCCGCCGCTTCACTCTTCACCAACAGCTATGGCGCAGATCGTCCGGCGGTCGAAGGCGACACCGAGGCGGCTTATGCCAAGAATCGTCGCGTTCAGGTCGGCGTGGTCATCAGGCCCTGATTAGGCGGCACTGGAATCTGGCACATGGTAGCCGCCGATGGCCCATCGGCGGTGCCTTCCGGTAGGGACGGCAGTCACATGCCGTCCGATTATTAATGGGACACGAAGGGACTCGTGTCCCTACCTCGCACCTGGGCAGCCGTCGTGCGCCGCGCGACGGTGCGGAAAATTCTTCTTGTTCCCAAGTTGTACTTGGGAACATTCCCTGCTCCAGCGAAATCTCATTTCGCACCGATCGCCTCTGGCATGAAGGCGTCGAAATCAGCGATGAAATGACCTCAGCCTGTGCGTTCCCAAGTGCAACTTGGGAACGAGGGGAAGTAGACGTATCCGGTTTTTTCACCCCGCACGATGATTACGGCTATATCTCTCGACTGCGGCTCGGGCAAGTTTGTGGGTTAGACCCACTTACTGGCTCGCCTCCGCTCGAGATGACGGGTTGCGTAAACTTCAGCCGTTGACTCGCCTTCGAAAAAGGGGATAGGGAAAAGGGGGCAGGCTCCGCAACTTGGGAACGAGGGGGAAAACCACGAACCGTCGCAGAGCCTGCGACGGCTACCTAAAATAGCCGAAGCTCAAGGCGTCGGCAGGCCGGGTGTTTTCACTTCGGGCTGGCCACGTTTCTGGGCAAGAAGCCATGTGTAGAGCGCTTCGGTATTGTACGCCTTGGCACACGAATGATCCACGTCGGGGAAAAGGGTGCTGTGAGGATGCCCACCCGCCTTGCGTATCGCATCGATCATATCGATGGCCAAGGCAGGAGGAACGATGGGATCTTTCATGCCATGGAAGACCCAGGTGGGAAGATGGACGAGCCGCGCGGCATCGGCTGGGTCGCCGCCGCCGGAGACAGGGGCGATGGCGGCAAACCGATCCGGGAAGGCGAGCGCCAAAGTCCACGTTCCAAAACCGCCCATGCTAAAACCCGTGACGGAAATGCGATCTGGGTCGATGCGATATTTTGCGGAAACCGTGTCCAGAAAATGAGAAAGATTCGGCACCTGCCACCATTCATGGGTGATCGACTCGGGCGATATGACAATGGCCGGCAATTGCTTACCCATCTCCATAAGCCGGGGCAATCCATTTTTCCGAATCTGCACGCCATCACCTGAACCATGAAGAAAGACAATCAACGGCCACTTTTTATTGGGGTCAGCGTCGTAATCGGCGGGGAGATCGATCACATATTGGTAGTCATCAACAAGTCCCAGGTGTTGACGCAGCCCGTACCACCACTCGATATCCCTGGCCTCAGCGCCGACACGTTTGACCGGGGGATCGCCCGCCTTAGTTTCGGAAAGACCGGCCAGAAGAACCGCAAGATCGTTGTTTTTTCCGCCGCTGGTGAAACCGGTTTTGATTGTTTCAGAAATTTCAGCGCTTTGATTGCGTAAAACGGCGGGATCCAACCCGGTTCCCGGGGGCAACTCGGCGGAAATGGGGAAAGGACCAAACCGCCAATTGATTTTTTGGGAAAGGCGATAAAGCGTGATGAATTTTTTGGTTTCGGTTCCATCCGGCAGTTGAATTTGAACGATGGCTCCGTAACGGCCCGGTTTTTCCGCCCGTGTGACTTCATTGTATTGAGCGTCGTAAAACTTTGTCGTGACTTTCAACGGGGCAAAAAAACGACGGACAAAGGCATCCTGCCCAAAGCCGCCTCCAGGGAACTCCTTGTCGGTAAATACACCCTGACCGAACCCGTAAATAAGATCATGTCCCATTTGTTTGATCTGGGCGACGACCTTATCCTGGGTCAGCGTGGCGAGAACCTTTTGATTGTCGCAGACGACAACCGGCTCTGAATTCCACTCCCGGGGAAGCGGGAAAAAATCGACAAGAGAGGGAATCCCTTGTGTGATTTCGTGACGGTAAAGAATTTCGCCCTTGTGCTGCACCGTAAGCACATGACCGTTCAGGGCATCGGGTGCCAGGGTGAAAGAGACCTGTCCCTCGCGGGGAGTCAAGGCCATCACGCGCGCGAGGGAATCGACAGAGGGGGAAGCATTCTCGCCGAGCACAAGGGTCACGGTGCGTTCGGGATGCCCGGAAGTCTCGGCACTCGGATACCAGGCGATTTGTTGAAACCCGCCGGGTTCCCGATGATCGACGAGAACCTGAATGGCGCATTTTTGTCCGACTTCGGGCGTGACGCCAAACGCGCTCCAGGGGAGGACAAATTCGACGACGTAACCGGAAGCGGTGCGCTGGGCAATGGTTTTCACCGGGAACGGCTTGGGGCTGGCACCGGGGGTTGTGATGATTAGTTCGTGCTTGGTGGGATGATCTGGATCAATGCCCGGCGCGACAATGACCTGGGAATTTTGTTTTAAATCGGCCCCGGCGGAGAAAAAGAGTTCGACGCAGTCGCCGAGCCAAAGCTCGTCCTTTTGCTCGAGGGTCTGGGTCGTATCGACTTCGACGCGCACAAGAAAGGAGTCCTTATTCCATGCCAGGAAAGCGCGGGCGGGAATTCCATCCGCTCCTGACGGCAAGCTGGAAACATCCTGCAAAACATTGACGCGAAAACCTCGCGAACCCCAGGCCTCGGAAGCTCCCGTGGGCGCGAGATCATCGCAGCGAGGAATCGTGAACGTCTCGGCGGCAGCGGAACTATTTATTCCCGAAGGTGCAGATGGATGGTTCATACGATGAATGATGAGGAACGCCAGAAAAGTTAAAACTCCCCCCAGAATAAAACAGATAATTCCTGAACGCATCACCGTGTATAACCATGGAAAAAAACGATGCCAAGAGTATTACCGTTGTCGGTAGTGGCTTAATTTGATGATTGAGCATGATGTCATTCCGAATGGAGCCGAGCCGAAAAGTAATGGCCGGAGGAAAGAGTTGCCCGAGGCGAAGTTGAGGAATCGGTTTTAAAAAGCCATATTTGAGGAGCAAATACCGATTCCTCGACTTCGCTCGGAATGACGGCTCTAAAGTTTCTGGTTAATTAAGTGCAACCCGTTGTCCCTTTTCTTGCTTAACGGCTCCATTCTGGCTCAATACGGGTGTGACCGCTGATTCCCTCCTGACCTGTTCCGCGCTCCACAAGACCTTCCGGCTCGGTCATACCGACCTGGAGATTTTGCAGGGACTGGAAGCGGCGTTTCCACGGCATGGCTTGAATACGATCCAGGGAGCTTCCGGTTCCGGCAAGAGCACGCTGCTGCAAATTCTCGGCGGATTGGAACGCCCCGACGCGGGCGAAGTGCGCTGGGAGAACGAATCGATCTACGACTGGTCGCGCGACAAACTCGCTGCGTGGCGTAACCTGAGCGTGGGGTTCGTCTTCCAAGCCTATCATCTTTTCCCGGAGCTTTCGGCGCTTGAAAATGTCGAGTTTCCGGCACGTCTGGCCCGACGAAGCGACCCCGCCCTCGGATCTCATTTGCTCGACCAGGTCGGACTTGGCTCGCGATTGCACCATCGTCCGGCGGAACTTTCCGGGGGTGAACAGCAACGGGTGGCGATTGCCCGTGCGCTACGCAACAATCCGGCGCTTCTCCTCGCCGACGAACCGACCGGCAATCTCGATACCACCACCGGGCATGGCATCATCGACCTCCTCCTGCGCCTGCACGAGGAACATCACAACTGCCTGATCATCGTCACGCACGACAACGCCATCGCCTCGCTGGGACAACAGACCTACCGGCTGGAAGAAGGGTGCCTCTCCTTGAGGTAGGGATGCGAATTCCTGCGCGTCCGCAGATAAAAGCACAAAAAAGATGCCATTCACGTCATTGCGTTATGTCGATATGATATGCTCCATGAAAAATGGCGTGACCATTCTCGATTGCATTTAAATAATTCCGAGTATTTGGGCCAACATGAGTAAATTCCTTATCAAATTGGCTCGCCACCATCTTGAATCTCTCCAAATCTAAATATCTCAGTGCAACAAATGTTGCGATACGATACCTGCTGGAATTTTTGGGATCAAGAGCGTAGTCCTCTAGGACTTGCGCTGAACCTGGAATCTCAAAGAGTGCGGAAAAGGCAGGCCAATTATTACGCGTGACTTTAACGTCTTCGATCTGGGAATCACGATAGGGACGTATCAATACGCTTGAATATGTTTTGATCGGATAATTTAGATAAGGTATTAACAGATTGGCCGTATTTGGAAGTTTAGCTTTAGCAAGAACCGCTATTGCACCGATCTGCTCATCATACAGCTGCTCAGCAAGTTTTCTTTTTTCAAGGTCAACCAAGCCTAAAGCTACTAATGGAGAAAGCATGGGTTTCGTCGTTTGCAAAATATGCACGGCTTCATCGGTGGACATCTCTTTAGCAATGCAGTTAGCTATATCAATCTGAACTACGAGGATAATGAGAAGTAAATGGAGGATGAATTTCATATATTTTATTCTACGGTATTACCACAAATATGCTTGATCCAGAGATTAGTTAATAAAGGGGCAGACCTTAGTATTTGTACAACGATAAAGGCGGAGCCGCGAAACTGGTCTAAGGCTTGACCTGCAAGCCTGCGGCCTTGGCCAAACCGCACTGACGCTGATCAAAGGTGAGGAATGTCCTGGCGCCAGTTTCGAGCGCGGCTGCCACATGGAGCAGGTCGATGGTTCGTTGCCCATTTTTAACCATGTGCTTTTCGCTCAATTCATCCGCATGTCGGCAAATATCGCTCCACGCGACCGACACATGCAGCAGGAGGCCATCCCTCAAGTCCTGCTCGATCTGCTTGAAAGCTGCCCGGCGTTCCGCCGCCGTGATCAATCCCTGAATCTCAGCAAAACGAAGCGCGTTGCGCAGTTCCACGCGATGCAGGGGCAGGAATGTGAGTGCGGGCGAGCGTTTCGACATCAAGGCGCAGGCTGCCTCATGGTTGCCATCCCGTCGGTAGATGGAAACGAGGAAGCTGCTGTCCGCGTAAGTATCCGCAGGCATTGCTCCTATTCCCTGAGAGCCTTCCAAAAGGCATCAGTCTCGCTTTTGGTCGATTTCCGTCCCACGGCTGGCTTTTCGGCCAGTCGTTTCGCCCAATTGATGCCGTGTGATTTTTTGGATGACGCCGGGGACAGGGTCGCAAATGTCGCGCCTCGACGGGTGATGGCCACCAGCTCCCCCTCTTCAATCCACTTGGCCACATCGGCGAAGTGATTTCTCAAGTCGCGTACAGTCGCGGTTTTCATTGTGATACAATTATGTATCACGCCAGAACCTTGTCAACCCTCTCCTTTTCTTCATTCACTGGCGTGATGTCGATTTTTCATTCATTTCCACTTTGTTCATCATCCACTTTCAGGTGCGAGGGGAAATCCATGTTCTCATGGAGGATGTTTATGACGCCCAGCGTGGCGCGGGAGAGTTCTCGAAAGAAAATATAATGATGCCGGTAACGAAAGAAGAAGACGCCCGCCAGGGCGTCATCCCGAACGGGCCGCCAACGCCGGGGCTTACCCTGCAAATCGTTGATTGCCGCTACCAGCCCCTGCACATACCTATCGGCCTGATCTTCCCCCCATTTCTTTTCCGTGTAGTCCCAAATTTCAAGCATTCTGACCCTGGCTGCCGGTAGAATCCTAACGGCCATGCGCTTTCCTGCGTGCCCTGGCTTCCGTGATGATTTTCCCGGCATTGAGAGCGACGAACTCCGTCTCATTTGCCTGGAGGCCGGGCCTGAGTTCGGTGCGAAGCCACGACCCTTTGCGTTGCTCTTCGCGCTCGTAGTCGCGTCTGACGAGGTCGCGAAGATATTCGCTGGTCGAGTTATACAGGCCCGATTCGACGACACGACTCTGGATGAATTTTTGCAACTTACCCACGAACCTCACATTGACTCCTTCAGCCATGAAATATCCTTTTCATCCACTCTACCAATCGTCCCACAAATAGTCAATATTGTGGGACACAATCCGTCATCCTGAGCGGAGCCGAAGCGAAAGAGGCAGGTCGAGCGCTAGATTTATCCGAGGCGCAGTCGAAGGACCTGGCTCGATTAAACAAAACGCGGCAGGAGCGTCACAACATTTTGAGGGGCATAAGAGGCAACCCGCTTGTTGCTCGTGCGGAGAGCGGGAAACCCGTACGTGATCCAAAACGTTTCGACGCTTTTCTCACCGTGCGCTCCTTCGGGCAAGGTCCCTCGACTTCGGTTGGGGTTGACCGTGTGCTCGAACATAGGTCGTGATTCACCTCCGCTCGGGATGACAGCTTGGAAAGAGAATATTTACTCCTGTCCGCAAGACCTTACCTCCACTTGGAATGACGGCAGTTTTAGATCATCGCTTGCGAAAAGTGCGCAAATGCGGAAAGATGTTCCCCTTCATGCAGCATTTGAAAATATATCTCGACGGTGTGTTTGTGAATGAACCGGATGCCAAAATTTCCGTGTTCGATCACGGCCTGCTCTATGGCGACGGCGTATTCGAGGGCATTCGCTTTTACAATGGCCGCGTTTTTCTGCTGGAGGAGCATCTTGACCGGCTCTTCGACTCGGCCAAGGCGATCCTCCTGACCATTCCGCTCGAACGCGACGCCTTGCGCGCCGCCGTTCTCGAGACCTGCCGCCAAAATCAATTGCGCGACGGTTATATCCGGCTCGTGGTGACGCGCGGCAAAGGCGACCTGGGGCTCAACCCCAATAGCTGCCTCAAGCCGACCGTGTTCATCATCGCGGCGACCATCGTGCTTTATCCGGAAAAGTTTTACACCGAGGGATTGCGCGTCAACACCGTGCCCACCCAACGCGTTTCGCCCGCCGCGCTCAGCCCGGCCATCAAGTCGCTTAATTACCTCAACAACATCATGGCGAAGATCGAGGGTAATCTTTACGGCGCACAGGAATCGATTCTCCTGAACCAGCAGGGCTTTGTGGCCGAATGCACCGCAGACAATATCTTTGTGATCAAGCAGGAACAGATCTTAACGCCTCATGTCACGGACGGGGCGCTCGGCGGCATCACCCGGCGGCTGATGTTCGACCTGGCGAAGAAGATGGGGCGCGAAATCCGCGAAGCGAATCTCACCCGCTATGATCTCTTCGTCGCCGATGAAATTTTCCTGACCGGGACAGGCGCCGAAGTCGTGCCGATCAGCGAAGTGGACGGTCGCAAGATCGGCCCGGGCCGCGTCGGCAGGATCACGCAGGAATTCATCGCGGCGTTTCGAGAGCGCACACAAAATACAGGCGTTTCCATTTACTGATTTTAATATATATTGAGTCGGAACCTGAAAGGGCCATTTCCATCTTATGATTTGCGAAGTTTGCCAAACTGAAAATGCGACGGTGCACCTGACCCAGATTATCAGCGGGAAGATGCAGAAGATCGATCTGTGCGAGAAGTGCGCCAAGGAAAAAGGCGTGGCTGATCCTGCGGGATTCTCCCTTGCGGACATGCTTCTCGGCTTGGGGGCTGCGGACGAAATCAAATCGAGCGGGTCGGAAGAACTCGTCTGCCCCCAGTGCGGCTTCACCCAACCGGACTTCAAGAAAACGGGGCGACTCGGCTGCCCGCAATGCTACGTCACCTTTGCCGAGGGGCTGGGCGTGATTCTCAAGGACATGCACAAGGGCATCCACCACAAGGGGAAAATCCCGGCCCGTGCCGCGCGTGCCCAGGAATATCAAAACAAGCTCAAGGGCCTGCATGCCGACTTGCAGACGGCGGTGCAATCCGAGAATTACGAACAAGCCGCCTCTTTGCGGGACCAGATTTCGCACCTGGAAACGCAGTTGAAAAACTAGGGCTCTTCCGGGCGGGCGATATTTTCCGGTTGGATCTCGGCTATTTTGGGAATAATGACACGGCTGAGCCGCGCTAAATTAGGCCGCGGGACAATCTGTGGCCCCCTTACTATTTTAGGTGAGTCCTGGCCCACGCCGCCGGAAGTCCGACGTCCCTGGATATCGAGGAGTTTTTTCCGCAAAGTTTCCAGACTGAACGGCTTTTCCAGGATACCGAATTTCAACTGGTCGAACTCGGACATAAAATCCTGAAAATAGCTGGGAGGAAGACCACTCATCAAAACAATCTGGGTTCCGGCATGACGCGCATCGCCAACCTCGGCTGTGCTGTAACGCGCGATAAACTGGGCTCCATTCATTTCCGGCATGTTATAATCGATAAAGATAACATCAGGGGGAGTTGCAGTCGAAAGCAGGGCTTGCAGGGCCACAACGGGATTGCCGTACGATTCCGTGCGGTGCCCCAGATGTTCCAATAGACTGCACAGGCCATCGCGGACGAGGTCATCGTCATCAATGACATAGATTAAAAAATGAGACTCGGCGGGTAACTGCTGCGATTGCATGATAATGCGCTGGGATTGCTTGAGTATGCGGTGTGTGGAACGACGGGCATCGGCGCTCTTCTTGTTTTTGGTGCGAACGGCGTTCACATCGCCACGCGGCCAAACCAGTGAAATCGAGGTACCCACGCCAACCGCAGATCGAATCTCCACCGTACCCGAATGTTGGTTGAGGATTCCACGTACCATCGCCAATCCAAGGCCGGTGCCCTGTTTTTTGGTTGAAAAGAAGGGCTCGAAAATACGCGTCATGTCCTGCTCGGAAATTCCGACGCCATGATCGCGCACCGTGATGTTCGCCATGGTATCCGTGCCTTCCCAAAGGACATCCGTGGTTCCACCTTCCGTCATGGCTTCGCGGGCATTTTTGATAAGGTTAAGCAGGCAATGGCTCAAACTCGAATAGGAGCCCACAACCATCAAAGGGGGGGCCTTTTCCTGAAAATCCTTCCCCAGGATGAGAGGATGATTTCCATGGGAGATTCCGGCAATACGCGCCACGTCGTGGACCATGTCAACCAGGTTGAACGAGGTGATGGTCAGCGGTTGCCTCTTGGCATAGCCCAGGAGGCTGCGCGTCAGCAAGGCCCCGGTGGAACAAGCCCGAATGATATTGACCAGGCCATGACGCGCCTCGGGCGTTATATCGGGTTGAGCCAGCATGGCTTCGACGTTGGAATGGATACCCATGATCAGGTTGTTGAAATCATGCGCGACGCCACTGGCCAATTCGCCAATTGTCTCCAGCTTTTTCTGATTCACCGCATTCTGGGAGCTATCAAGCCAGTTGACGGAATCCTGAAAACAAAAAAAGTACCAGTGCTCTTCTTCCTGTTCAGCCGTGGCCGGAATGCACTGATAAAATACCTTGGCGAAATAATTGCGATCCGATTGAGTCGGATGCTTGAATTCAGGCATGGCCTCCTCCGGCACACCACTGACCATCGGCAGGGCCTTGGAAAGATATTCGCCCAGGGGTGTCGGCAGTTCGCTCCAGGCCAAGGGGACGGGGCCATCCTCTGCTATACGGATATCAAAAAGCTCAATGGCGGCACGGTTCCAGTCGATCAACTCATAGCCTCGATCGATCGAATGGCAGATCAGAAGTTCGGCCCGGCCTCCGGCCCGATCCAAAAGTTCATGAACTGGCCCTGCTGGAGGAATATTAAACATTCTAACACCCAGATATTAGGAATTTTGCCATTAAATGCCAGTACATAAAGATGAAATTAAATAATCTGCCAGAGGGCACAGCGAATCTTTACGAAAATTTAATTGGATTTTCTGCCACACTTCCCTATTGCTTACGGTTCCCATGGCTCAGAAATCCAAACCCCGCGCCAAGCTAAAAAAAGTCGTTAAATCCGCCGCTCCCAAGGCGAAGGCCAGGATTGCGGTCAAATCCAAGAGCGCCAAGGTGAAAAAAACGCCTGTGGTGAACCCTAAGTCACCCGTCAAGGTTTCCGCCAAAACGAACAAGGCCAAAATCAAGAGTATCTCCAACGGCTCGGATGAAGCCTTGGAACCGTTGCGCCCGCAAGTTCGCCTGCCGAGGGACGCCAAGACTCTCGCCTTTTTCCAGCGCCAAAAAGCGCGCCTGCTCGATTTACGCGATCATTTTCTCGATCAAATGCAAAGTGTTGCGCAAGACAGCCTGCGCTCGCGCGCCGAAAACAACGAAGCTTCAGCCGTGGGACAACACCAGGCCGATGCGGGCAGCGATGCTTACGAGAAGGATTTTGCCCTGAGCCTCCTCTCCCAGGAGCAGGATGCCCTCTACGAAATCGAAGAGGCTCTCAAGCGGATTGAGGTTGGCACGTATGGCGTCTGCGAGATGTCCAACAAACCCATCCCGCACACAAGGCTTGAAGCCATCCCCTTTGCGCGCTTTACTGTCGATTGCCAGCAGCAGCTAGAAAAAGAAAACCGGGGTCGCCGCCGCTGGGATACCGCCCCACAGTTCATGGATTCCGCCGAAGCCTTCGCCGATGAGGAGGAAGAATCTTCGGATGATGACGATAAGAAAAAAGAGAAAGACTAGTTATGCCTCCAGTTGCCAAACCCACACGGCCCCGCCGTCGCACGCTACGCTCACTGCCGAAGCGTCGCATCGATATCAACACGGAAGCCATCGACTTCAAAAACACCGAATTACTTAAAAAATTCCTGACAGAAAAGGGCCGTATTCTGCCCCGCCGCATCACTGGCATGACCGCCAAGATGCATCGCAAGCTGACCCAGGAAATCAAGCGTGCCCGTAACATGCTGCTCGTCAAATAACCGGAGTATTCCCATGTCCCGACTTTGTGATATCACCGGCGCCGTGCCAGTCCGCGGCACCCGGATTCTTCGTAGCGGTAAAGCCAAGAAAAAAGGCGGTATCGGTACCCACGTCACGGCCAACACGCCGCGTGTTTTTCAACCGAACCTCAAGGAAAAGCGTATCTTTGTTCCTGAATTGAAGCGTTACGTCACAGTCAAGCTGACTGCGCGCGCGCTCAAGACCATGACCAAAAATGGCGCTTACCTCACTCTCAAAAAAGCTGGCGTCATCTAGGTTCCCGTTCCTTTCCGTGCCTCAACGCGCGGCCATGTAATCATCCACTTTGTAATGATTTCCGCTCTTTGCAACCCGGTGGGCCTGATGCTAGGGTCAGCTCTCTTTTAAGTTGTTTCAAACTGTCCATCCCGCCTTATGTCTCTCGTGGCTCATCAACGCATTTTAATCGATGATTATTTTGATGTCATCGTCCAGCACAAGGCTTCCGATCTTCACATCCAGGAAGGCCAGCCGCCCAAGATGCGTCTTCACGGCGACATCATCCCCATACGCGACCAACCGCTGACTCATGCGGAAATGAAGCAGATGCTAAGCGAAGTAGCCGGTCCCAGGCGTTGGGAAGCCTTCGACAAAAAGGGTGATGCCGATCTGGCTTACGAACTCAACGAAGATGCCCGTTTTCGCTGTAATCTGCATCGCCATCTTAATGGCCTTGGTGGAGTTTTTCGTTTGATTCCCAATCGCATCGCAACTCTTGAAGAGTTGGGAGTGCCCACCGTCATCAAAAAATTCGCCAACCTCAAAGGCGGCCTTGTTTTGGTCACGGGTCCCACTGGTTCGGGCAAATCGACCACACTGGCCGCACTTATCGACTACATTAACAGCAGTTATGCCCGCCACGTTGTCACCATTGAGGAGCCGATCGAATTCGTTCATAACAACAAATTGAGCATCATCACCCAACGCGAAGTGGGCGAAGACACCCCGACTTTTGCCACGGGCCTGAAAAATGCCATGCGCGAAGATGCCGATGTCGTGCTCGTGGGTGAAATGCGCGACCTGGAAACGATTTCCCTGGCGCTCACCGCAGCGGAAACCGGGATGCTCGTCTTCGGCACCCTGCATACCAACAACGCGCGCAAAACGGTTGACCGTATGATCGACGTCTTTCCCAGTAACCAGCAGCCCCAGGTACGCACCATGCTCGCCGCTTCGCTACGAGGCATCGTGGCCCAGCTCCTGATGAAACGCAGGGACGGCGCTGGTCGAATCGCCGTCAATGAAATCCTGGTGAGCACGAATGCGGTCTCTTCAATCATTCGCGAAGGTGCGGTCGAAAAACTCACCGACGTCCTTATCAGCGGCAGATCCGAGGGTATGCAGTTCATGGACGACGCCATCCAGCGTTATTTCGATGAAGGGCTTGTCACGGCGCAGGAAGCCTACATGAAAGCCATCGACAAGCAGCGTTTCGCTCCTCACCTGGAAGGTAAGATGGGCGAAATTGCCAAGGCTGGTAAAAGCAGAACCCCGAAAATAGTCAGACCGGGCTAACGATTTTAGTCGGCGGCGCTCGCCTTTTCCATTTGGCGCCATAGCTCCACCCATTCGACGGGGGTAAGATGTTCCGCACGGCGGTCATCCTGTGTCGGCAGCAGATTGGAAAGTTTTTTGCGTCGTTGGGAAAAGCCGCGCTGAACCACTGCGCCAAAGCTTTCCCTCTCCTCGGGCTGAATCAGCGGGCGGGCCAGGGGTGTGAGTTGCACCGCCACTGATTCCACTTCCGGTGGTGGATAAAAGACTGAACCCGGCAAGGTGCGTATCATCTTAACCTCGCAAATCGCCTGCACCAAAACAGAAAGCGAGCCATACGTTTTTCTGGCGGAAGGACTCGCCAGGCGTTGCCCAACTTCTTTTTGGAGGAGAAAAAAAAGCCGTGCCGGTATTTTCGGCAAACGAAAACACTCCATCAAAAGAGGCGTGGAAATATTGTAGGGAAGATTGCCGCAGATCACATCGGGAGCCACGTCAAGATTCGGCACCATTTCCAAGGCATCCCCTTCCCGCAAATCGAGACGCCCTTGCGCAATTTCCGCGTGGAAACGCTCACGCAAAAAAAGACATAATCCACGATCCTTTTCCAGGGCAATCAAACGCAAATCACGTTTGAGAAAAAATTCCGTCAATGCCCCAAGCCCGGGGCCAATTTCGATTACCGTCGCGTTCGGTTTAAGACCTTCGGTTGCATGTTCGACCAGCCGGATCGCCAGATTTTGATCGTGGAGAAAATTTTGTCCCAACTGTTTAAGCGGGCGCAGACCTCGCGAGGCCAGCACCGCACGAATTTCCGTTAATGTCATTGAATTTAAAACTGTTCGCTGACGATCTCAAATAGATCGGTATTGTTGAAAAAACCGCGCAACTGATTTGATCCCTCGCCGCGCGATGCCAGCCAGGCAGGCTCAGTCGTTGGTTGGGCCTGGGTCTGGAATCGAAAGGCAGGCTGGGGTTGAAGCAAGCCTGGCGCATTCGTGCTAAACGAGCCGCTGTCATAATGCTGGCGCATCCATGCCTCCTGCTGACGCGTGACCACCGGGCCGCCGGGCCCTGTCAGCCAGACTTGGGATGGAGGCGGAGGAGTGGTCGTTGCCTTGGCTGGGCTTGGAATCACGGCGATGGTTTCAGGCGAGGCAACGAGATCAGTTGCCTTTGGAGCAGGCATGGCCGCGACCGCACCAAGGCTGTAGTTATTCGTCACCATGACGAGGGCATCAGGCCCGGCATAGGCAATTGCCGATTGAATGGCTTCATCCACCTCGGCCACTTCATTTACCGTAAGTTTGCTGAAATTCTGCCGAGCCGCCTGGGCAACCAAACCGTGCTCAACGACAAGAAAATAACCACCGATATTATAATTCAAACTGGAGATTGCCACGCGGGTCATTTCAGCCAGTGAAGGTTGTCGCCGATGCTCAGGTTGAAGAGCGGAAAAATAAAACTGATCGGGCGCAAAGACCCCGAAAAGTTCACGCGTCCGCCAGGTAGAGACATTGTTAAGCTCATCGCGCGTCCGAACCACCGTATAACCCCGGCTTTTTGCCTCATCAAGGAGGTTGCGTCCATCGTGCCGGCCTGATTCATTGATGGTATTGGCGGGGGTAAAGTATTGTTCACCACCACCCAGGACGACATCGATGCGGGAATAGAGCAGATCCATGGCATTGCGGTAAGGTTCCGGCTTTCCATTCATCGTGGAATAAAATGCCACTGGAGTCGGCTGGACGAGGGAACTCGTGGTCACAAGGCCCGTGGCCCGGCTCGCCTGTTCCGCCGCATAAATCAGGGATCTCAGGGCTTCGTTACGACTATTCATCGCGACAAAACCGTTCTCGACTCGTTGACCGCAGGCGAGGGCGGTGGCATTGGCCCCTTCGTCCGGCACGAGTTGCCCCGTCTCCTGGATGCCAAGCAATGCGACATTCCAAAATGAATCGAGATTCAATATCCCGCTGTGATAGGTCGCGCGCCGCCGCGCATCATTAATGACTGGATCATCCGGTTCTTTTAGCAACGGTGTCCGCCCCAACTGTTGCCGGGCCATGTTGAGCGTGTTCAGGTCGAGCCCATTGACAACAAAAAGAATGACGGCGTGCTGCTGCTTGCGCACGAAAGTGTTCACGTAGAGGTAGGCAAAGCCCGCAAACAACGTCAGCACGAAACAAACCGTCATGACAACACGCCACTTCATTTTTGGAATCTATCTCAAAGTGAACCGCCGCTACAGCCGAATGTTTGATCTAAAATCTCGCACGCTTTACCGACGCCATCCTCGACCCGGATCATTTCACCCAGGCGTCGCGCCCGCACCGGGGCATCGCCAGCCAAAAGTCGTCGCAATGCCTGCCCCATGTGTCGTGCCGTACGCTGATGCGGCAGCATGACTTCCGCCACGCCAAGCGACTCCAAACGGCGGGCGTTGTTTGGTTGGTCGAAAGCAAAGGGACAAGCCAGGGACGGCACCCCCGCGCGCAAGGTATGAGAGAGCGTCCCAATGCCACATTGATGCGCCACGGCCCTCACACGGGGCATGAGCAGGCCGTAGGGGGCGTAGGGAACGGCCAGAATGGAATCGGGCAGACGAGCGGGGCGGTTTTCCTCGGAACCAACCAGGAGAATGCCGCGCAAGCCTAGGGTTTCCAGGACTTCGACCGCCATTTGATAAAACGATCCCGGGTTTTGAACTGCCGTGGAACCAAGCGTAAAAAGCACGGGGGGTTCACCACGTGATAAAAATTCCTCCACCTCTGGAGTCAATGCGCCCACATTCGGCGGATCGTAGTAGCAAAATCCGCCGTAACGTTTTTCGGCGCTCCAATCGGGCGGACGCGGTGCGAAATGTTCGCTGTAAAGCTGAAGATTCAAAAAAGGTGAGTGAGCCCCGAAGACCACATCGCGAACCGGGGCCAGACCGTGTTTGCGACGCAGGCGATTTATCAGCGGATCGATCATCCAACACATGCATAGGCGTCCTCCGGCCCAAACCAAACGATTACGAAGACGACTCAAGGCCCCATGCCGGATGCGCCCATAATCGCCTCCGGGTAACGAATAGGCCGAAGGCACCACGCCGGGCGCAAGACTCACCGTTGCCCACGGAATGCCGTTGAGTTCCGCTGCAATCGAGGCGGGAAAAGTAAAGTGGTGCGCGATCACAACATCGTGTTCCCTGGCGGCGGAGATAAGCGCCGCGCACATCGGTTCCAGTGCGGGTGCCAACAACTGGTGCACGAGCGTGTGAAGGGAGGTCAATCCCTTCCATTTCGAGGAGAGCACTTCCGGATGTTCCTGGATGAAATTGCCGCGTGGCGGTTCACCAGAGGAAACAAAACGCAGACCCGCAACTTCCGTTTCCGTACGCCAATCGGGATGGCCCACGAGAGTGACTTCATGCCCCCGCGCTTTTAAACCGCGCCCCAACGCGAGAAAGGGATGCAGATCGCCGTACGATCCCCAAGATGAGAGCAGCCAGCGCATTAATATGGCCCGGATTTAAAGAGCCGCCGGTTGTTGTTGCGTGATGCAATGAAAAGCTCCCAGACCCCAAATCAAGTCGAGTGAGGGCCAGAGCACAACACGTCGAGTGGGAAAGAGACCCTGCAAAATATCACGCGCCTTGACATCGTTCGGATGATTAAAACCGGGAACCACGACGACTTCGTTGGCGATATAAAAATTGGCATAACTGGCGGGCAGGCGCTGTCCCTCTTTTTCAATGCGCCCCGGCGTGGGAAGTTCAACGATGCGCCAGGATCGGCCCTGGGGATCACGCATGGCTTCAAGACGGGCACGATTTTCGCACAACAATGCATAATTTTCATCAGCCGGGTCGTCTTCCACAATCGTCACCATCGTCGTGGCATCCACAAAACGAGTCAGGTCATCGATATGACCGTCGGTATCGTCACCGACAATCCCCTCACCGAGCCAAAGGATTTGTTCCGCACCCAGGTATTCCCGCAGGTAATTCTCTATTTCTTTTTGTGTCAGGTTCGGATTCCTGTTTTTGTTGAGCAGACAGGCTTCGGTCGTCAGCAACGTGCCCGCACCGTTCACCTCGATGGAACCTCCTTCCAAAATCATGGGGGGTGAAAAAAGGCGCAAACCGAGAAGCTTCGCCACATGTTGCGGCACGGCATCGTCGAGGTCACAAGGCGGATATTTGTCGCCCCAGGCGTTGTAACGCCAATCGACCACGGCAAGTTCACTCGCGTTGCGGACAAAAATCGGGCCGTGATCGCGGCACCAGGGTTCATAAGCGGGAAAAGGATGAAGATGGATGCGTTTATCCACCGGAGCCTCCGCTTTTTTTAAAGCAGCGCGGATGTCCGCTTCGTGCCCGGGTGAAAAGACGTTGATATGAACCTCTTCGCCCTCGGCCAGCAATTTAGCCAGCCCCGCCCAGAGCGCCGGGATGGTTTCAAAGCCATCGGGGAAACTGATTCCCTCAGGTCGCGGCCAGGTCAGCCAGGTTGCATTATGACGTTCCCATTCCGCAGGCATTCGGAAACCGAGTGCGCGGGGCGTAGGGATCGTATCTGGGAGAATCGAACTCATAAGGGTGTGTCAAATAGGGCTGTCCTGGAAATCTTTGATTATAAAGACTGTCATCCCGAGCTTGTCGAGGGATCAGATGCGCTTTGGCTGGTCAACAGATTGTGTGAGCACAAAGAGGCAACTTATTCTCAAGTTCTCCGATTTTTTTATTCACCCGGTTGCGTGTCTGATCCCTCGACAAGCTCGGGATGACTATGTTTTCCCATTTAATCGAGCAATCGCTGGGTCAAGCCACCATAGGCATCGATGCGGCGGTCGCGCAGAAAAGGCCAGTGCGTACGGGTGACATCGACTGAAGCGAGGTCGATTTCCTGGACAAGAATCTGTTCCTTGTCGATGCCCGCCTTGGCGATGATTTGGCCGGAGGTATTGGCGATGAAACTTTGGCCCCAGAATTTGATGCCATCCCCTTCAATCGGGCGTTCAAGGCCAACGCGATTGGTAACGGCCACGTAACAACCGTTGGCAACGGCGTGGGCACGCTGGATGGTTTCCCATGAGGAGTGATGTGCGTCGCCATATTTTTCGCGTTCGCTTGGATGCCAGCCGATCGCAGTCGGATAGAAAAGGATCTGGGCACCGTGCATCGAAGTGAGACGCGCGGCTTCCGGGAACCATTGATCCCAGCAGATGAGCACGCCGATGCGTCCAAAGCGGGTTGTCCACGCCTTAAAACCGAGATCGCCGGGAGTGAAGTAAAATTTTTCGTAGAAAAGAGGATCATCCGGAATATGCATCTTGCGGTACTTGCCAAGGTAGGTGCCGTCGGCGTCGATGACGACCGCCGTATTATGATAAATGCCAGCCGTACGGCGCTCGAACAGCGAAGCAACAATGACGACGTTGCGTGCCTTTGCGAGGTCACAAAACGCCCTTGTGCTCGGCCCGTCGGGGATTTCCTCGGCCAGGGCAAAATTCGCATGATCCTCGTTCTGGCAAAAATATTGGGAGCGAAACAGCTCCTGAGTCGAAATAATCTGCGCGCCTTGGTCTGCCGCCGCATGGGCCAGTTCGAGGGTGCGTTTTAAATTGAGAGCCGGGGCGGTATCCGCCCAGCTTTGCAGAAGACCCAATTTGATTTTTTGAGGTACGGCCATAACGCCTCCCATTCTACGACAAAGACCGGATTTTGTCTTCGAGCTCTTTCAATCGCTCGAGCAGTTCAGGTAAACGTCGCACCAGGGCTTCCACCTTGAGGCTTTCGCGTGCGGGCATGGCGTGATACCCCGAAAGGACAGCGCCCGCAGGCACGTCCTTGTTGATCCCCGACTGCGCCGTAATAACCGCACGGTCACCCACGTTGAGATGCCCGGCCAGACCGACCTGTCCGGCCAGCGTTACATGACGCCCCAGCGCTGTACTGCCGGAAATACCCGTCTGCGCCACAATAATCGAATGAGCACCGATGGTGACATTGTGGGCAATCATCACGAGGTTGTCGATTTTCACGCCTTCCCCGATGTGGGTCTTGCCAAAGCGGCCACGGTCAATCGTGGTGTTGGCCCCGATTTCCACGTCGTCGTCGATCTGCACATGCCCTGTGTGCGGGATTTTAACGTGTTTGCCGTCCTGAAAATCATAGCCAAAGCCATCAGAGCCAATGACGACACCGCTGTGCACAATCACCCGCGCACCGAGCACGCTCCGCTCACGGATGGTGACCAATGGATAAAGACGCACATCATCGCCAATAATGGTCTGCTCGCCGATAAAACAATTGGCTCCCACGACCGAGCGCGCACCGATTCGGACTCCCGCCGAGATGACCGCGTGCGCCTGAATGCTTGCATCCCCGGCGATGACGGCGTCTGGCGCAATGACCGCCGTTGGGTGTATCCCGGGTTCATCCCTAATGGGAGGCGGGGCAAACAATTGGGCGATTTTTGCAAATGCCTGGCTCGGAGATTCCACCTGGATGCGGGTGAATGAAAATTTATCGGAATCCTTCCGGCTGACGAGAATGGCTCCCGCCCGGCTTTCCCGGGCGACGGCTTCATATTTGGCATTGGCCAAAAAAGAAATCTGGTTCGGTTGGGCGGAACGGAGGTCGTTGATGCCGATAATGACCGCATCCGCACCGGAACCGATGACGATACCGCCCACTTGATCGGCCAGGGAGCGGATGGTATGCACAGTCACGAGCGGGAGGGTTCCGCACCGAACGGCCCCTGATTAATGGGCGGCAGGGGCGGGGGTGGTGGCTGCTCCGCCCGCAGGACGCGTGGAGTTAAGCTGTTTGACAATATCAGCTGTGATATCGGTCAGCTTGCTGGAATTATAGAGCACGAGGGGAACTCCACTGCCAGCCGAAGCGGATGACTTGTCAATGACAAGGTCATAACCTTGCGGGCCCGAGTAATCTGTAATGATTTGATTGATTTCTTTTACAATATCATTGCGGCGGCGCACATATTCGTCCTGCAATTCGCGGCTGCGTTCATCCTTGGTCTCCTGCAGCTTGCTTTGCATGGTCTGTAATTCCTGCACTTTCATTTGGAGTGCCTTGGCTTTGTCAGCACGCGCCTCTGCGGAAAGGGTCATGTCCTTGGAATCGTTCTGCAATTTTTGGCACTCTGCGCCCAAGTGATCGTATTCGGTCTTCATGTCCTGAAGATCTTTCACAAACCCGTCCTGCTTTTCCTTCAGGCGAGCCTGGGCATCCTGAGTTTTGTAGTAGCTCTCAAATGCCTTGTTAAGATCGACGACGGCAATTTTCATATCAGCCGTGGCAAGCGATACAGGGGTCAGAATCAAAAAACAAAGCAGTAGTAACTTATTCATGAGCAGAGAAGCCTTTCAAAATTGATAGCCGACGTCAAAGCTAAACTTACCGGTGCTGTTGTGGTTGAAGCCTTGATCCTTGTAAGGGATGCCGTAATCGAGCCTTAACGGGCCAATCGGTAAGTTCAATCTTAGCCCCACACCAGCCGTCATATTTAATTCACGCCACGCATCGGTATAGTGAAATGCCCGCGCATCCAGGAAGCCCATGTCGTTAAAAAAGGCACCGCGCACACGATCAATGATCGGGAAGGTCAGCTCGGCATTGGTATAGGCCATAGTGTCGCCGCCCAGGGGCTCGTTGTTGCTATCGATCGGGCCGGCATCGCGGTTGCCAATGCCTCGTATGGAGCGGGAACCGCCAATGAAGAACCGGTCAAAGAGCGGCACTTCCTGGCTACTGCCAAAGAAATCAGCCACGCCGGTGGCTCCAGCCAGGGTGAGAATACAGTCGTAAGGCAGGAGAATGTATTGCTGGGCGGAAGCCTGGAATTTGTAGATGTTGGTCTGGCCCAGCAGCGGGCCGCCTGCAAACTCCGCAGAGATGTCGGCATGCATGCCGTGCCGCGTCAGCAGGACGCTGTCCCTGTTATCAAAACTCATGCCCAAGGTAATCGAACTATCCGTGCGATACCCCTGCTCCTTCAGCAACTGGGCCGAGGAGTTACTGGCAAAATTATAGAGATCGTAATCCTGCAAGGTGTAGGTGATGTAACCGCTCCAGAAGGGACCAAAAGCGCGCGCCAAGCTTACCGAACCACCCAAATTGCGTTCGTTGTAGTAGTTTGAGAGATAAGTCGCGTTGTGATAAAAGAGGTCATACCCGAGGGACAGGCGCTGTTCGAGAAACCACGGTTCCTTGAAGGAGACTTCGAAATCCTGGCGTTCTAGACCATACTGGAGCCGGACACGGAACTTTTCTCCACCGCCGGTAAAATAGGGGAAGTTGAACAGATCGAAGTTGCCCTGCGTGATTTCAACAAAGCCGAGAAGACTGTCCACCGAGCTGAAACCGGCGCCGAAGGTGATCGAACCAGTCCGCTTTTCTTCCACGGTGACGACCATGTTCTTGCGATTCGGAACAGACGTGTCCTGCGGAGAAATATCGACCTTTTCAAAGTACTGGAGATTTTCCAGGCGTTTCTTGCTCTGCTCGGCACGCACACTGTCGTAGATCTGGCCCGGCGCGACTGCCAACTCGCGACGAATGACCTTGTCCTTGGTGCGGTTGTTGCCCTGGATGATGATCTGCTCCACGTACGACTGCGAGTTCTCGACGATGCGGTAAAGGATATCCATCTTGCCGCTCTGGAAATTCGGCTGGCGCTCGGGAGTGATCTTCATATCGACATAGCCGCGTGTGCCGTAGAGATCGGTAATGCGCTTGATGTCGTTTTCCAAGGTGGGTAATTCCTCAGTCCCAGGCTTCGGCGCTTTGTCCGGCGGTGAATAGGCACGGGGGGAATAGACTTTGCCTTCATCCATGCGAACGACCGGATAGCCGCGGAAATTGCGCAAGTCCTGCTTCGAATAGATGACATTACCCGTGAAATCGACCTTTCCGACGGTGTATTGAATGCCTTCGAAAACCGTGATGGTGACCTTCATTTCACCTTTCGAGGGATAGTCGTACTTCACATCCTTGACCGTCATGTCGATGTAACCCTTGCTATTATAGTAGGTGCGCAGATCGTCCAGGTCCTGATGGAAATCCTCTTCCTTGAAGAGACCGGACTTATTGATGAAGGAGAGCAGGTTCTTTTTGCGCGTCTTCATAATCTTGCGCAGTTCCTTCGTGGTCAGTTGCTGATTCCCGACGAAATCGACTTCCGTGACATAGGCGCGATCTCCTTCGCTGATGATGAAAGTTACCACGGAGCGACCGAATTCCTCGTTGGTGTCGATCTTGTAGCTGACCTGGATCTGGTTGTAGCCCTTGGCCAGGTACATATCCTTGATCTTGTCGGCATCGGTGGAGACCTGCTGTTCACTCAAAGGTTCGCCCAGCTTCGATTTGACCTCTTTCTTAACGCGCGATTCCTTGATCCTGCCTGCGCCCTTGATGACAATTTCCTTCACCAGCGGCTTGGGCTGCACGATGACATTGACCTTCACTCCGTCGCCAAGGGGTTCGTCCTTGATGGCGAGATTGGTGAAAAAACCGGTGGCATAGAGATTACGAATGTCTTCCTCGACCGAAGCGGCGGAATAAACCTGGCCAACCGAGGTGCGCATGTTGGAAAGAATGACCGACTTGGCCACCGTCTTGGGACCAATGAATTGAATATCGATTTCACGAACGACGGGGCCGTTCTGGCCTCCGCTCGGAACCTGTGTGTCGGGAGCGCCCACGACTTTTTTATTTTTATGAACACCGGAGGCGGGGGCATCAGGGGGCGTCGCCTGATCCGTTACGGCAGGCGTGGCGGTGCTGGAAGAATCATCGGCCGCATGGGTCGTTTGAAGAAAGCCCCACTGCGCCGAGAAGAGGACGAAGAGCAATATCGCCAATGACTTGGCAAACTTTAAAACCGTCATTCGTCCATTAAATTGTTTCAAATCTCCCCTTTCTTTATGAAAATAAGGAGCTTAGAGATACAGTTAAGTATCCAAAGCATCCATTCCTACGTCTCCGCTGAAATTTGGAGATGGAGCTAATAAAGGTCAAGCGAATAAGAAAAATCAGGTTTGAATCTTCAAGCCTGCTCTTCACTTAATCTTTTTTAGCTTTCGGCTTTTTTCCGCCCCTGGCATCAGGCGCTTCCGCTGTGGCGGAGGCTTCCTTGGGGGCCGGATGATTGACCGTGATATTGAGCTTGGCGTGAACGTCCGTCGTCAGCTTGAGGATGACTTCATGTTCGCCAAGATCCTTGATGGGCTTGGGAAGATCGATCCGCTTGCGGTCAACTTCGTGGCCCGCTTCCTTGAGCTTGTTGGCGATGTCCTGGTTGGTAATGGCGCCGAAGACCTTATTCTGACCTTCGCCCGACTCGAGAATGAATACGAGCTTGAGCTTGCCCAGCTTGCCCGCGAGTTCCTGCGCCTCGTTCAACTCGTTCGCTTCACGCTCGGCGCGCTTGCGGCGGAGTTCCTCCACCTGACGCTTGGTGGCGAGGGTGGCGGGAGCGGCAAAATCCTTGGGGATTAAAAAATTACGGGCGTAGCCGGGCTTGACCGAGACGATATCCGCCTCGCTGCCCAAGCCTTCGATTTTGGTTTTTAGGATGACTTCAACGGGCATAGATAGAATAAGTTGAGGGTTTTTTCACGCCGGGCGTAGAGCCTGCGGAGGCAGGTCGGCGCGGAGACGGCAGTTGGGTAGCTTGCCAAAGCCGCCAGAGCAGTCAATGGGATTTTTGCGGCTGAGTTTTGCCGGGATTAAAGAACCCCGAGGCAGGCTCCGAGGCATTTCGGAGGTAGTCGTCGCAAATTTGGTCTCATTCTAGTTGAATACCTCTATCGAGGTTTTCATAACCTTATAGAAACTCTCCTTACGGTGTTCCAGCGTCCATGCGTCGGAGACCTTGATCTTTTCCGATACGAACTTATCCCAAGGCCCCTCTGGTTTGATGAAAGAAGAAGAGAGATTCGTCTTCCTTTTCTCGTCAATCCACATCAAAGCGGCCATTGCACAACCTTGATCATAGTATTTGTCAACCTGAGCTAGGTATTTCTCAAGATAACGAACGAGATAGTCGGAACTCTTTTCATCTGCGAAATGGGCAAACGCAAAGCAATACCCTATACCAGCATAGCAAACACGGCTCTCGAGAAGCGATTCGCCGATAATATCCTCATATTGTCGCCACCCTTTTAAGCCGCAGAACCAAGCCGCAGTAATGCGGCCCCGCCAGTTGATATCGGCGAACAGAGAATCAATAACTGCCGGAGAAATATTCTTCAGAGCCTTCTTGGCATGAGAGACAAATTCCCGATCCGAGCTCGCATAAGCATAATTTCCATGAAGAACATTCATGTAAAACGGTTTAACCCATTCTTCAAGGATATCATCAGGTACATCTCCGGGATTAATCATGTACTGATGGTGGACTGCTTGGATTCGGATGCAATCTCAGGATTATTCACTTTGTTAGAATCAGTATAGTAAAAGCAGAACAGGCCACCTCTTACCCGGAGCAGTTCCCCTTAATCTTTACCGTCTTGCCAAGAGGCTTCGAAGGTAGCCGTCGACCTCCGGGCGACGGAAGAAAACAACCGACCGCCGCTGGGCCAGCGGCGGCTACCTAAAAATGCCGAAGCAAGCTTCGGGGGAATTAGACCCACGAGATTGAAGTGCAAAAAGGGAATCCCGCTTGTCGCTCATGCGGAAAACGGGCAGCCGTACCCTGCTTAAAAAAGCTTCCGGCGTATTTTACACTTATCTTTAATTCGAACCATATCCCTCAACTGCGGTTCGGGTTGACCATGCGCTCGAACACGCTTTTCGATTCACCTCCGTTCGGGATGACAGAACGGGAAAAGAAAATTAGTAGCATTCCCCGCTGCTTTACAACTTCAGGGCCTGAATCAGAATCTCAACGCGGCGATTGGGTTGTTGTTGCTCAACATTGCCGTGGATATTCACCACAAAATTGGTGCTGCCGTGGCCAAGGGAATGGAATTTGTAACCGCCCTGTGTGATGTGATCCCGCAACCAGGCTTGCACCGCCTCGGCCCGCTGCTCGGAAAGCGTCACGTTATAGTCGGGTTTGCCAAAGGAATCGCTGTAACCGTCGATCTGAATATCGGCCTGCGGATATTTGGTGATCAGGCCGATGGCCTTGGTCAGGAGCGGATCGGCCTCGGGCTTGAGATGGGCCGAGTCGAAATCAAAAAGGACATCGCTGGGCAAACGCAGCAATACCGGTTCCGGCAAATTGGACAAATTCGGGCCGCTGGTACGAAACCCGGGCGCGAGTTCCGCAAAACCGGGCAAGGCGCTGGGCGTGCTGCCGCCCGTCCCCGGCGTTCCGTTGGGGGTGCCCGTCTGCGCAGGGCCTGCCACGGAACTGATCAAGTTCTGGGCCATGCTGGCGGAAGTGAGCGGCCCGCCTCCGATATCCGCAGGCTGCATCTTGGAAATCTCGGCTGAAATTTTGGCCGAATCGGATTCAACCAGCGGCAAACCCTGGCTCAGGTCGGTCGTGGCAATGACCTTGCTCGGTTCCGGTACGGTCGGAACGGTAAGGGCGGGCAAGGGGGCTTGCAGCGCTTTTTCCACCAGATGCGGGTCGAGATTAAACTGGGCAGGATTCCTGGGCGGATCGGCGTTGGGTAACCTCGAGGTGGGATCGGGCTGGTCGGGCTTGAGCGCAGCGGGATTGATTTCGATGCGCTTGACGGTGAAGGGGCCAGTCGGCGTGCTGTGATCGAAAGGAACTTCGAGACCGGTAATTTTGTACCAGCCGAGAACCCAGGCGAAAAAGAGGTGAAAGACCAATGCCAGCGCAAGCGCACCCAAAACCCAACGCTTTTGGGCACGTTCCAAGGCAACCTGAATCGCGACAGAGGACATAAGTGATCTTCAAGCAAGCTATCGCAACGCCTGAATGTAGCAAGCAGGGTAGTATATCAATTTGGTGAAAAGCACCGCAGCAGAACTGTCATTCCGAGCGAAGTCGAGGAATCGGTATGTGCTCCCAGGCAGAGTTTTTTCACAATAACCACTCCGTCATCCCGAGCTTGTCGAGGGATCAGACACACTTTGATTGCTCACCAGACCCGAATGAGCACAAAAAATTAACTAATTTCAAGCTCTTCAACCTATTGTCCATTTGTCTGCGTGTCTGATCCCTCGACAAGCTCGGGATGACGGATTCGCATCTCGAGCTGACTTTAGTCTTTTCGGGTAGCCGTTGCGCGCCGCGCAACGGAACTCGGCACACCCGACCGTCGCAAGGGCCTGCGACGGCTACCTTGAATACCCCGATGCTTGCGGCGGGGCTGACCTTAATTAATTGGGCGAGCCGGCTTTTTTCCAGAAATCAAAACTGAAGGGCTGGATTGCGACGTAGTAGGCATCACCAGACTCGGTAGCGCCGGTCTTGGCGACCTCCACTTTTACAATTTGATCCGGATTGATAATATAATTTTTAAGAAAAACCGGGCCTCCAATGGGCTTTAGCTTCGTCTGATCGGACATGACAGAAGCCCCATCCTGGTAAATATCGACAAAACTGCCACGCCCAAGATTCTCTCCAGATGAACTTTTGGCTTCCCCGGCATGATTGAGCTTCACATTGAGCGTCACCACGCCCACGGCTTCCCGCAAAACCAGTTTGTCATTCATGGCCACATATTTATCCAGCACCTTGCTATAATTATCCCACTCGATTTTTTTCTCCGCAGCCATTTTATCGGCTGTCGCCTTATCCAGCGCTGCCTTGTCCGCTGCGGCTTTGTCCACCGCAGCTTTATCCGCCGCCGTCTTGTTTGTTGTTTTGTCAGGTGCCTTGTTGGTTGCTGGTGACGGTGTCGTGGAATTTCCGGGGTTTGCCGGATCGTATCCCAATTTCTTTTGGAAATCGTCGGGCAGCTTCGCCATGGGGAGGGTGAGGCCGCCATCGGCATAAAGGATGGTGACGCTCGTTGCGTCGTGGCTGACGATTTTCACGTCTTTATAAAGGGTGCCATCGCGAAGCTTGAGATCATCCGCGCGGATAAAAGTCACCGTCAGGATCAGGATCAAAATTACTCGAAACATTGGTCTAGTGTAACATTTTCGTGACGCAGTGGAATGGCAAAAATGCTGCGTCCTGGGTTAAGAATGGTTATCCGGCAGCCTGGCGCGCCGGGCGGAGCAATTCCTTTTTCACGCGATCAAGAAGACCATTGACGAACTTGCCCGACTCCGCCGTGCTGAATTTCTTGGCGATCTCGATGGCTTCATTGATGGAAACCACGGGCGGAATTTCAGGACAAAAAAGCATTTCGTAAACAGCGAGTCTCAGGATATTGCGATCGACCACCGCCAGCCGCTCGAAATCCCAATTGTCGGCCAGGGTGCGAATCTTCGCATCGATCTCGGGCATTTTTTCGAGAACACCGCGCAAGAGATCGTCGGCAAAATCACGCACGTTTTTCGGTTCCTCATTCTGCTTCCAGAAAGCGTCCAGCGATTCCTTCACATCGACGGGACGATGCGTGTCCATCTGGTAAAGAAACTGAATGACGGCTTCCCGTCCATCGCGACGCAGGCCCATGGCTAGATGCACCTTTCTGCCGGAGATTGAAGAACGAGCGCCAGTGCGGCCTGAGCCGCTTCACGTCCCCGGTTGAGTTTTTTATTCATGCAGCGCGCGCGGGCTTCCGCCTCGGTCTTGACGGCGAGGACTTCATGGAGGACGGGCACATCGGTTTCGAGGGAAATGCGCATAAGGGCATCCGTCACCGCGCGTAAAATTTCCCGCGCATGTTCAGTGCGTCCCTGCCAGATCAAACCCAGGGCGAGCACGGCAGCGTAACGCTTTGTGCGGGCCAGTCGCTGAACCTGCAGGGGAATCTCAAATGCGCCCGGAACGCGAACGATTTTCATCTCATATCCACCCAGGACTTCCTGCGCCGAACGAAGAAGCGCATCGGTGTAGTCGCGATTGTATTCGCTGGCCACAAGAGCAAAACGGGGTTTGAAAGAACGGATCGAAGCCATAAGGCGAACCATGTTTGTTGCGAAAAAAAGACCTGACGACAAGAGGAACATTTTTCATGGCTTGAAGAAGGTTTGTGATTGTGACGTCAATAGGACTGTTAGATGGCAGGAGGGAGTTTGGCGATCATTGCAGTGGACAAAGCTGGAACCAGCTACTACCTACAAGGACAGTCTCACCATCATGGACCTTAATCCCTCACTGCGCGCGCATACACCGGCTGAATCGAGCCGGTCGTTTTTCGCCGACCTTCTCGTGGTCGGGGCGCTGCTTGCCATTCTCTTCGGATCGCTCGAAGTGGGACGCGAATGGGAACATCCGTTCCAGGCTTCGGTGGAAATACATCTCTCTCCGTGGTGGCTACCCTATTACACGCTGCTTTCGTTTTCGCGGGGCGTGGTGGCGTATGGCATTTCCCTCCTCTTCACCCTGCTCTATGCGCGCTGGGCGGCTTATGACCGGAACGCCGAACGTTTCCTCATTCCGATTCTCGACGTGCTGCAGAGCGTGCCATTTCCCGCTTTTCTTGCACCGCTGGAACTACTGCTGATCCATCTCGTACCGAATAGCGTCATCGGGCTGGAGTTGACCTGCATACTGGTCATCTTCACCGGGCAGGTCTGGAACATGACCTTCAGTTTTTATTATTCGCTCAAGAATCTGCCCGATGATTTTGCCTTCGTGGGCAGGCTCGCGCGATTCACCGGCTGGCAAAAATTCACCCAGATCGAGATCCCCTTTGCCACCAAGGGTCTCGTCTATAACAGCATGGTCTCCATGGCCGGAGGCTGGTTTTTTCTCACCGTCATTGAATCTTTCAGCATGGGCAGCGAACATTTTCGACTGCCCGGCATCGGTTCCTATATGGTGGTGGCCCAAGAGAAGGGCGACGGCTGGGCGCAACTTTATGCGGTCGTGGCGATGATTTTGATGATCGTGGTGGTGGATCAACTTATCTGGCGCCCCCTTATCGTCTGGTCGAACAAATTCAAGATCGAAGATACCGAATCCGAATTTCAGGACACCTCAGCCGTCCTCCGCTGGCTCAACCGTTCCAAGGTCGCCCTCTGGTTACATGACTGGTTTAAGCAACGCCTGCAACAATCGGTTTCGGCAAAGACATCCACAGCCACCCTTATTTCCAAACCCAAACAGCGGATACAAATCCCCTGGCGGTTTCTTCTTATCATCGTGGGTCTCGTGTCCGTGCTCATCGGCGCTTATCACCTGTTTCTACTTCTTGCAGAAGTACGCCTCAGCGAGTGGTTGATGATCGCAGGTCATCTCGTGCTGACGTTGATCCGCGTGCTGGCCGCCTTGTTCCTGAGCACACTCTGGACCGTGCCCGTGGGTGTCTGGATCGGCTCGAACCCAAAATGGGCGCGTTTTCTCATGCCCATCACGCAAATCGCCGCATCTTTCCCCGCACCCATGATCTTCCCGAACATTGTTTTCCTGATCTGCCTGATCGGGGGCAATCACAGCCTGGAATGGGGTTCCATCTTGCTCATGATGCTCGGCCCCCAGTGGTATATTCTTTTCAACGTCATTTCGGGAGCCAGCGCCATTCCGCAGGATTTGCGGGCCTGCACACAGTTAACCCATCTTGTCGGCTGGCAACGCTGGCGGACCCTGTTCCTGCCCGGAATTTTTCCGTCGCTCGTCACCGGTTGGATCACCGCAGCGGGCGGCGCGTGGAATGCCAGCATCGTTTCCGAATACACGACCGGGATGCAGGATCAGCCCCTGAAAGCAACCGGACTCGGCTCAACCATTTCGCAGGCGCTCGCGGACAATAATCTCTCGCTGCTGGCAGCCGCCGTGATGGCCATGGCCTTCTTCGTTGTCTTTTTTAACCGCGCGGTCTGGAAACGCCTGGCCGTGATCGCCCGCGAACGCTACCAGCTTCTCACTTGATCTCATGCCCTTTAACCAAGAACCTTAGGTAACCGCCATGCCCGAACCCACCACCCCTCCCATCGTCGAACTGATCGGCATCGATATGCACTTCGGCGAGGGTGCCGGTGAGTCGATGAAAGTGCTCGAGGACATCAATCTCACCGTCAATGAACACGACGTCATGGCGCTGCTCGGGCCTTCCGGCTGCGGAAAATCGACGATCATGCGCATCCTCTCCGGCTTGATTCGGCCTTCCCGAGGCATCGTGAAATTCCGGGGCAAACCGCTCGACGGCGTGAATCCCGGCGTGGCCATGGTGTTCCAAAACTTCGCCCTCTTCCCCTGGCTGAGCGTGCGTGAAAACATTCTGCTCGGACTCGAAAACTCGACCTACAACCTCGAAGAAAAGGAACAGCATTTTCACAAGATCATCGAGATGGTCGGATTGGACGGTTATGGCGACGCCCTGCCCAAGGAACTTTCCGGCGGCATGAAACAGCGCGTCGGAATCGCGCGCGCGCTCATCATGGAACCGCAAATCCTCTGCATGGATGAGCCGTTCAGCGCCCTCGATGTGCTGACCGCCGAAACGTTGCGCAACGAAATTGGCCGCATCGCCATGGACCCGGCCTCGGGCTTCAAGAGCCTGATCTTCGTCACGCATAATATCGGCGAAGCCGTTTATCTTGCGCGCAACATCGTGGTGCTCGCCGCGCATCCGGGTCGTGTGCAGAAAATCGTGCCGAATCCGCTCCCCTACCCGCGTGACCCTGCCAGCCCGGCTTTTCAACAACTCGTCGCGCAAATCCACGCGATCCTGACCAACTCCGTTCTGCACGATGAACCTTCCATAACGGAGCCTGAAATTGTCACGGCGGAAAACCCGGAAGAAGTCGCCTACGCACCCCTGCCCAACGTCACCATGGGCGAAGTGATCGGCCTTGTGCAAACCCTCCGCACCGAACCTGAAAGCATCTTCGCCCTGGCCACGCGACTTAAGAAAGATTTCAGCACCTTCCTCTCGGTCATTAAAGCCGCCGAGTTGATCGACCTGGTGGAGACGCCGGGCCAGACCGTACGCCTGACCAAATCGGGCGTCGCTTTTCAACAGGCTGACATCAAACATCGCAAACTGCTGATGCACGACCTGCTCCTTGCCCTGAAGATTTTCAAACATTTTGGCGACCGGATCGATCAATCACCGGACAAGGAAATCACCGAGGAAGACGTCATCAACGACCTGACCCAGTTGTTCCCCAACGAACGGCCCAAAATTCTCTTCCGTCAATTGGTTGGTTGGGCGCGTTATGCCGAATTGTTCTCGTTCGATACGCGCCATGCCATGCTCAAACGTTTCGAGAAGGAATATCTCGGCAAGCCTCCCGCTTCGCGCCTCAAAGAAGCGGGGGTTTAAAAAAAATCCGTCATCCTGAGCGGAGCCGAACAGGAAAGCGTTGGTTAAGCCCAAGGCTTACCCGAGGCGCAGTCGAAGGACCTGACCCGCTCAGGCAAAAAAGTGAAAGTAGCGTCGTAAGATATTGAAGTAGAAAAAGGGAATCCCGCTTGTCACTCATGCGGGAAGCGGGCAGTCGTACGTCGCTTAAAAAGCTTCCGGCGCATTTCACACTTATTTTTACTTCAGGCCAGGTCCTTCGACTGCGGTTCGGGAATGCGTTTGGATTATTACGAACCAAACGGCTCACCTCCGCTCAGGATGACGAATTGTGTGGCCCGGAAAGTTGCCCGTAGAGCTTGAGTAACCTCTCCCCCATCGCATCGAGGCTGTGGTGTTTTTCGATGTTCTGTCGCGCGGCTTCACCAAGACGGGTGCGTAAAGCCGGATCATCCAGCAACGCAGCAATTTTCTCCGCCAGCGCATCGGGATTTCGCGGCGGGACAAGAAGCCCCGTCACGCCATTTCCCACCACCTCGGGAATACCGCCGACCGTCGTCGCCACGACCGACCGCGCCATCGCCTGCGCCTGAAGAATAATTTGCGGGATGCCTTCGTGGGCGAAGGATGGAAGCACGAGTACATCGAGCGAAGCGAGGATGTTCGGCACATCGTTGCGATGCCCCAGCAGCGTGACGTGATCTTTCCAGGGCTCCTGCGCGATTTTTTCGGTCAACTCCTGACGGCCCGGGCCGTCGCCCGCGATGACAAATCGAATGGGCTGCTTCGATTTTTTAAGAAGCTGCGCGGCGGCATCGAGAAAAGTGGCATGTCCCTTCCAGCTTCGCAGCACGGAAATCATTCCCACGAGCGCGACATCCGGCGTGAGATTTAGTTCCTGGCGCAACGCACCCTGCATACCCGGATTGAATCGAGCCAGGTCAACGCCGGTGGAAACGCAGGTGACGCGCGTGGCCGGAATACTTAATTCCTCCACCAATCGATTCGCGATGCGCTGGCTGGTGGTCAAAACATGGCGGGGAAGATACCGGTAGGCCAGGCCGCTCCAAAAACGGTTGGGATAATCGACCTCGATATGGCGCGAACGAATGAGGATGGGATGCCGCGCCAATCGCGCCGCCAGGCCTGCCACCCAGCCGTCGTTGGAGCTATGCGTATTGACCACGTCGATCCGATTCCGAATCAGCCATGCGGTCATTTGCGCGACGGCAATGGGTAAAAATACCTTGTGCGTATTTAAAGGATAGAATGTGATTCCTGCCTCCTGCGCACGTTTCGCGATGGCGCTATCGGGATGAGCCGCCAGTGCGACCCAATGCCCGCGCGCGCGCATCCACTCAAGCTCGACAAAGACACGAACCTCCTGCCCGCCCCAGCCGCGGGAGGATTCAGTATGGAGAATACGCCATTGCCTCATGATACGAAGCGGTTACGATGCCCGTTTCCCCCCGACAATGGAATTGCAAAACATCCAGCGCCTTGCGGTTTTCAAGATGCGGAACATCGGCGATGTGCTGATGATCACGCCAGCCCTGCGTGCCTTGCGCGAGACTTTTCCCGGGGCACGCATCACCGTGGTGGTCAATTCCGGCACGGAAGCGATGCTGGCAAATAATCCGCACCTCGACGAGGTGTTGGTTTATCAACGAAAGGAAGATAATGGCCAGAGCCGTCTCAACCGCATTGGGTATGAACTTCACTTTCTGCGCGAATTACGGAAGCGGAAATTCGACCTGACCATCGGTTTCACGGACGGTGACCGCACAGCTTGGTACGCGCTCTTTTGCGGTGCACGCCACCGTCTTGGGGCAATCCATCATTCGGTCAGCAAATACGATCCACGCCATTGCATCTACAATCTTTCCGCACCCTCCTCGATTCCGTTCATGCACGAGGTGGAAAAACATTTTTATATCCTCGACCAGGCGGGTTTGAAGTTGCGTTCCACCAAGCCGGGAAATCTCTGCCTCGTCGTCCCGGAAGATTTACGCGCCTGGGCCCGAAAGGAATTCGAGCCGTTGCGCCCGGGTCGGATCGTCCATGTGCATCCGGTATCCCGCTGGCTCTGGAAGTGCTGGAGCAGCGAATCGATGGCGAAAGTGATCGACTGGCTCCAGGCTGAACGCAACGCACGCGTCGTCATGACAACTGGACCCGTGGCGCGTGAACGGGAACGGGCACAGGAAATCATCCGGCTATGCAACAGCAAACCGCTCTTCTACGACGGCAATCTTTCACTCAGCCAAATCGCGGCGCTTTCCGCAGAATCCGACGGTTACTTTGGCGTCGATACCGCACCCATGCACATGGCCGCAGCGGTCGGTGTGCCGGTGGTCGCGCTGTTTGGGCCGACCAATCCCGCAAGTTGGAGACCGTGGACGCCGCAGGGCAAAGTGTTGATTCATCCCTGCATTTGCAACGAGACAAAAACCGAGGCGTGCGATTGGAACCAGGTGCGGGCCTGCATGGCGGCGATCACCGTGCCGGAGGCACAGGAAGCGTTGGATCAAATGCTGGCCACGCCCAAACCTCAATCTCCTGTCCGATCATGAGTTTGTCCCGCACTGTTTTGAATCTCATCGCCGCGACCCTCCGGTCGCGAGCACGGCAGCACACCGAAGTTCCTCCTGAAAATCCGCGCATCCTCGTTATCCGCCGCAACCGCATGGGCGACATGATTTGCACGCTTCCTCTTTTGCACGCGCTACGAAAACATTATCCGACCGCGCATCTGGCTGTTGCCTGTGATCCGCCTGGAGCACCCATTGCAGGGGCCTGCGAAGCAGTGAATGAGGTGATCGTGTTGAAGCCGGGCTGGAATCGCTGGCAGGCGGTGATTCGAAATGCCGCGCAACTGCAAGATTACAATTGGGTGATCGCGACCAAGGGTGGATTTGATCTCCGTCTCGCGGCGCTGGCCCGACTGACCAATGCCACGCGACGAATTGGTTTTGAATCGGTCACGAACCAAATTTCCGATTACTATACCGATGCCGTCGCACTCCCTCAAAACCCACACGACGAGCATCAGATCGAAACTGCCTTGCGCCTGCTTCAGCCCCTGGGACTATCCGATTGCGCTGTCGATCTGACTCTTGCCCTGCCCCAATCCGCCCAAGAATTTGCAGCGGCGCTCCTGACAAAACCGCCCTTCGCTCAAGCGCCCCGGTTCATGTTGATCAATATCAGCAGCACCACATCGTTAAAATTTTCCAGCGATGATTTTGTTTCATTGGCCCGACGCCTACTTGAAGCAACTGATTTCATTATTGGATTTGTTTCCGCACCAGCCGATCAACCGAAGGCGCAGGAACTGGCTGCGCGAATTGCTTCCCATCGAGTGATTGCAGTTAACACACCGGGACCGCTCGAGCTGGCGGCACTTCTCAAACATGCCACGTTTCTCCTCACGCCCGAGGGCGGCGCTGCACATCTGGCAGCCGCGATGAATACGCCAGCGCTTGTTCTCTGGTCGGAGGGGCCGTTTCAAAAATGGCATTCGCGTGGAGCACGCCATACTTTTGTCCGCCATGAACCGGAGGAAGCCATGATTCCGCAGGAACGGGTCTGGCGGGCGCTTCAGCCTTATCTCATTTTGCCTTCGCGTTAGGACTTATATTACCTATGAATCCGGTTTCAACCATCCGTCATCCTGAGCTTGTCGAAGGATCAGCTTCCAGAAAACTTATGCTTCACCCGACAAGTGTAGGCCTATCGGGGGCTGATCCTTCGACAAGCTCAGGATGACGGACTTTTTAATCAGGCTTTCATAAAATAAATCTATTTTCAGATACCCCCCATGAGTTTCATCAGCCGCATTTCCGCTTCAGGATACGAGACGATCTTTCGCGCCCGCGCGCGACGTCGTCCGCCCGTGGCACGGCCCATTCAACTCGGGCCGCAAGCGCGCGTGCTGGCTTTTACCTGCGCGGGAATTGGCGATACGCTGACCGATTCAGTCGTTTTCAAGGCGTTGCGTGAGACTTTTCCGAAAGCGCACCTGGCGGCGGTCGTTCATCGCCGTCGAAGGCTCCTGCTGGAGCACAATCCCCACGTTGACCAGATTTTTCTTTTTCACAAGGGGCCGCTGGCCTTCTGGCGTCTGCAACGGGAATTGCGCGCCGCC
>JABDGH010000010.1 GCA_013286145.1 Verrucomicrobiota bacterium | reverse complement strand
CCTCGGCGGTGAGCAGCTTGCTCTCCGTGGTGTTGATCCGGTTGAGACAGGCATAAAGCGTGGTGGTCTTGCCGGAACCAGTCGGCCCCGTGACGATGAAAATGCCGTTGGGTTTTTCGATGATATTACAAATATAATCGTAGATGCGCTGAGGCATCCCAATCGCGGAAAGATCCAGCCGCACCGTGCTGCGATCCAGGACGCGGAGCACCACGCTTTCACCGAACTGGGTGGGCAGTGTCGAGACACGCAAATCGACCTGACGTCCCGCCATGGTTGTCTGGATACGACCGTCCTGCGGAATACGCCGTTCCGCAATGTTGAGATTGGACATGACCTTGAGACGTGAGGTGACCGCCGTCGCCAGCGATCTTGGCGGTGGTGACATCTCATAGAGCGAACCATCCACCCGGTAACGAATCTTGAAATCATGTTCGAACGGCTCAAAATGAATATCGCTGGCACGCGCCTGGATGGCCTGGGCAAGAACCGTGTTCACATATTTGATGATCGGCGCCGAGGAGGCGGTTTCAATATCGATTATATCGCCCTGACCTTCCTTGGCAGCGGCGTCACCAGCCAGTCCGGCCAGGACGTCTTCCATGTCGGAAATCTCCGAGCCATAAAAGCGTTCGATCATGGTTTGAATTTGCCCCGCCGGGGCGACATAAATCGCGATATCCTTCTGGGTCGCGAAACGAAGATTATCCACGACATTCGGATCGAGTGGATTGGACGCCACGACTCGAAGCACCCGTCCGTCGAAATCGAGAGGAAGGACGCCCTGGACGCGTGCCGTCTGGGGCGGAACCATGCTCAGCAGTTCCGGGGGGAATTCCATGGTGGCAAGATCCACCACTTCCGTCCCAAGCGCCTGTGCGATCAGTTGGTACATTTCCTGGAGAACGATCACTTCGTTATTAAGGATCACCTCTTCGATGGGTTTGCCCGTGCGGGACTGCTCCTCCTGCAGATCGGTCATCTGCAATTGATCGATGATTCCGTTATCGCGGAGGAATGAGAGAAGCATTTCAGGATTCATGGCGTCACATCCTTACAGTCCTAGTCCTTGTCTCCCATGGTCGCGGTAATGACTTCATCTGGAGTTGTCATTCCGCCCAGCACCTTGCGAAGGCCGTCTTCGCGCAGGGTGCGCATACCCAGATCGCGCGCACGCTGCCGGATCATGGTGACACTCATCTTTTCATTCACCATCCGGCGGATTTCATCGTCGAGAACGCAGATTTCAAAAATGCCCATGCGGCCCTTGTATCCGGTTCCGCGACACCTGTCGCAGCCATGACCCTTGCGGAAATTAGCCTGCTCAAGCTGCTGGGGTTTCAAGTTCAGGGAGCGCAATTCCACCTCGGTTGGCTCATAGATCTGGCTGCAATTGGTGCAAATACGCCGCACGAGCCGTTGCGCCATGATCGCCCGCACTGACGAAGCCACGAGAAATTGTTTGACCCCGATATCGACCAGACGGGTGACTGCGCTGGGCGCATCGTTCGTATGCAGGGTGCTGAAGACGAGATGGCCCGTGAGGGAAGCGTTGATCGCGATACTGGCCGTTTCCAAATCTCGAATTTCACCGACCATGATGATATTGGGCGCCTGGCGCAACATCGCCCGCAACGCTGCGGCGAAAGTCATGCCGACATCTTCATTGACCGGCACCTGGTTGATTCCGGACATCTGATATTCAATCGGGTCTTCCACCGTGATGATCTTACGATCCGGTTTATTGATAAGATTGAGACAGGCATAGAGCGTGGTGCTCTTGCCCGAACCAGTCGGCCCCGTGACGAGAAAGATGCCGTCGGGCATACCCAGAATAGCCTCGATCGTGGCCTGATCGTCGGATAGAAAGCCGAGTTCCGGCAGTCCGAGAGTGAGGCTCGACTTGTCGAGAATACGCATGACGATGGCTTCACCGTGATTGGTCGGAATGGTCGAAACGCGCAAATCGATGGACGTGCGCCCGTCGCCGGTGCGCATCTGGATGCGTCCATCCTGTGGCAATCGCTTTTCGGCGATACTCATGTTGGACATGATTTTGATGCGGCTGACGATGGCTGCCTGAAGCTTTTTGGGCGGATCGGTCATGACCTGCAACACACCGTCGATGCGGTAACGCAGACGTAAACGTTTTTCGAGCGGCTCGAGATGAATATCACTGGAACGCAACCGGTGCGCTTCGAGGATAATCAAATTGACCAGGCGAATGATGTGAGCATCGTCACCTGTCGTCGCTTCCGCATCGCCCGCAGTTGCAGCATGAACCTGTAGTTCATCGCCGCTATAACCACCGATGAGAGTATTGACCATCTCGGACGCATTGCCGTAATGGCGCTTGATCGCGGTTTCGATCTGATCTGCCGGTGCGACCACCGGGTCAATGTCATAGCGCAGTTCCTTGCTCAACGTGTCGAGAGCGTCAAAATTAAACGGATCGCTCAAGGCCACACGCAGGTGGTTTCCATCCAGATGGAGCGGCATGATGGAAAGCCGATGGGCCAGTTGCCGGGGCACGGCCTTGACGACCTCTTCCGGTACGGCCTCTATTTTCTCGACCAGATCGACGCCCGCTTCCGCCGCAGTGGTTCTCAGGATATCGTGGCTGGTAATCAAGCCTCCACGCACCAATTCTTCAACCGGACCATGTCCGTTTTGGCTGGCCGTACGGCGAGCGTCCTCCATGTCGGAGGGCTGAATCAAGCCGTGCTTAATTAAAAGCTCAAGAATGTAATCGTCGTTGGCAGCCACAGCTTTCTTTCTTACATCAATTATCCACTAAAGTATCACATGCTATTATTACCGCCGATTATATGCAAGCGGTCTGACAGGCTATTTTCAACCCGATCCCTCACGTAAAATCAAAGCGTCTGCGTGAATTTTTCAAGCTGATAACATTCGATGGTATCGTCGGCCAGATATTCGTTAAAATCGCCGAGACGTATGCCGCATTCAAGCCCGGCGCGTACTTCGCTGGCGTCATCCTGGAAGCGTTTAAGCGCAACGATGGCTCCATCATAAATGGGTTGGCGCTTGCGCATCACGCGGGCACGGGCATTGCGGACGATCCGGCCATTCAGGACGCTGCAACCCGCCACCGGGTATTTGGACAGGTTAAACACCTGCTTGACCACGGCGGTTCCCACGGCGGTTTCACGTAATTCAGGATCGAGCAGGCCGACCATGGCTTCCTTCACCTGGTCGATCAATTCGTAGATAATACTGAAAAGCTTGATCTGGACGCCTTCACGCTTGGCTGCGTTGGCAGCGGCATTATCGGTGCGTGTGTTGAAACCGATGACCACCGCCTGCGATGCCTTGGCCAGAAGAATATCCGACTCAGAGATGGCGCCGGCAGACGAGAGAATGATTTCGAGATCGATCTTCTTGCTTTCGATTTTTTTAAGCGACGCCACGATGGCTTCAACTGAACCCTGGACATCACCCTTGATAACCAGCTTGAGCACTTTGCGCTGCTCGTCGGCAATCGCCGCAAAAAGAGTTTCCAGCGTGATTTTCGGAGGCGCTTCGAGCTTGCCCAGGCGGAGCTTATCGCGGCGATCCTCGGCAAGTTCGCGCGCTTCGCGTTCATTCTGAAGAACATTATATTCCTCGCCGGGAGATGGAGCGCCATCGAGACCCAACACCTTCACGGGTGTCGAAGGTCCGGCTTCCTTGATATTCTGTCCAACATCGTTAATCAGCGCCTTGACGCGCCCATAATAAGGACCTGCCAAAAGGGCATCACCGACACGAAGCGTACCTTGTTGCACCAGGACGGTGGTCGTCGGACCGCGTCCCTGTTCAAACTGCGCTTCAATCACCGTACCGCGGCTGTGACCTCGCGGGTTGGCTTTCAATTCTAAAATTTCCGCCTGCAATAACATCATTTCGAGCAATTTCTCGATGCCAATGCCCTTGGTCGCGGAAACTTCACAGATGATCGTATCTCCGCCGTATTCTTCGGCCACAAGCCCCTGCTCCTGTAACTGGCCCTTGACGCGGTTCAAATTGGCGCCGGGGAGATCAATCTTATTGATCGCAACCATGATCTGAACCTTGGCGGCGCGCGCATGGTTGATCGCCTCGACCGTCGTTTGCATGATTCCATCATCGGCAGCAACGACAAGAACGACGATGTCCGTGACATTTGCCCCACGAGCGCGCATGGCGGTAAAGGCTTCGTGACCGGGAGTATCGAGGAAAGTGATGTTATGATTACCCCGCTTGACCATGTAAGCCCCGATGTGCTGGGTGATGCCTCCAGCTTCGCCCGCCGCGACACGCGCCTTGCGAATCGCGTCCAGAAGAGAGGTTTTCCCATGATCGACATGGCCCATGAAAGTGATGACCGGGGGACGGGGCTGCAACTCAGATGGCGCAACGGGGTCAGATTTAGGTGGCTCGACAATCTTGACCGGCGCATGAACTTGCCCGGCGCCTTTCTCGCGCTTTTCGATCTCGAAGGTGAAGCCAAATTTCGCGCAAAGCTTGCGGGCGATCTCTTCTTCCAGGGACTGATTGGCACTGGTGAAAATATTCATCTCCATCAGGTGATGGATGATCTGGTAGGGCTTGAAACCTAACTTAGCCGCAAGATCCTTGACGATGATCGGTGGCTTGATGACCACAATCTTGTCTTTAAGATGCTGCGCAGCAAGGGCGGCTTCGTCCACGGCAATCCCGGAAACTTCACCCGTTTTGGCGACTGGCTCAGTTGCGGGAATGGGAAGAACCGCCGCCGCAGGTGTTTCTTCGGTTTTCGCTGCGCTTTTACCGACTTTATTTTCTTCCATCCGCTGTTCGGAAGCGGTCAGGATCGGGCGTTTGGCTGGCGTCTTCGCCGGTGTCGGTGCTTTCTCAGCAACGGGAACGCTTTCGGGCTTTGCCTTCTCGACAATTTTCTTTTTGGGAGCTTTTTCTGCCGTTGCCGCACTGGCGGGGGCTTTTGCTTTAGCAGCGGGCTTGGCCTTTGCTTCCGTGGAGGCTTCGCTGCGCACACCTTTAGCGGTCACCTTTTTCACCGTACGCGGTGTGGCGGTCGCAGTTGCGGCAGCTTTGGGCTCCTTTGGCATATTTTATATAATTTCTTTAAAACTTAATTTACGGCAGGGGTTTGCAAACCCCGGGCTTTTCCGTGAATTTGATGGGCGATTGCGGGATCGAGATCGGGAATGGCATCGACCAAATCCTTCGCTTCAACTTCGGCGATACCTTCCACACTGAGAAATCCAGCGCGCACGATCTGCTCGGCAACCGGAGTCTCGATCTGCAACGTCTGCGCCAGTGCTTCCGTGGCCTTGGCCAGCTTTTGCTCGAAACCAAGTGCGGCCACTTCCTCTTCCTTCTTCACGTCAATTTCCCAACCCGTCAATTTTTGAGTAAGACGCGCATTCTGGCCGCGACGACCGATGGCCAGGGAAAGATTTTCTTCATCGACGAGAACTGTGACCTTCTTGGCCACTTCATCGACTTCGAGGGTCTTGAGCTTGGCCGGCTTGAGCGCTTCGACGACGAGCTCACGAATGTTGGGTGACCACTTAAAGAGATCGACCTTCTCGTTATTCAATTCGCGCACGATATTCTTAACCCGTGCCCCGCGCATACCGACGCATGCGCCGACCGGATCGACCTTATCGTTGGCGGACCAGACCGCGATCTTGGTGCGGTACCCAGCCTCGCGGGCCATGGCCTTGATCTCAATGGTCTTGTCATTAAGCTCGCTGACTTCGAGCTCGAATAATTTGCGGACAAAATTCGGATGGCTTCGTGACAAAATAATTTCGGGGCCGCGCGGCGTATTTTCCACCGCCAGCACAAAGGCGCGAATGCGCTCACCGGGCGTATATTCCTCGGTTGGCACACGTTCACGGGCGGGCATGACAGCCTCAAATTTGCCTAGATCAATAATGACATCGGAACGCTCAAAGCGGCGCACCGTGCCAGTGACAATTGCTCCCATGCGATCCTTGAATTCGTCGAAAACCATGGAGCGTTCGATGCCGCGAAGAGTCTGGTTCATCGCCTGTTTGAAAACCTGCGCGGCGATACGGCCAAAATCCTTGGTGTTAACATCGACTTCCACCGTCTCACCCAAAATGGCGTCGGGCTTGATCAGGCGGGCTTTGGGAAGGCTGATTTCATCATGAGGCTGGGCGACTTTCTCGACCACAAGCAGCCGTGCCACGGCACGAATCTTGCCAGTCTTCGGATCGAGTTCAACACTCAGATCGCGCGCCGGGCCAAAGCTCTTGCGAGCGGCGGCCAGTAGCGCGGCATGCACCGCTTCATGAAGGACCTCGCGTTTAATTCCGCGCTCCTTTTCCATATAATCCAATACAGCAATAAATTCTTGGCTCATAACAGTTTCCGGTAATTTCAGCCCAAAACCTGCAGTGGGGAAAAAAAAGGTGGGAAACCAGTTAAGGCTCCCACCGCAGGCGCGGACCGAAAAAATAAGATTATCTCCTGAGTCCGAAGGGTCAAGTGGAAAAGCAGGATGTGATTCCCCTTGATCCTGAAAATCGATTCTTTATCTTCAAATTAGGACATTACCCGTGTCCGGTCTTTCTTGCCGAAATCAACCGTCAGGTTTAAGGTAAAACCAATGAGTACGGTGACCGAAATCCGCGAAGCGATTAACCAATTGAATGCGCAGGATCGCTGCCTTCTCGTGGCCGAATTGTATGCCGCCATGCCCGAGCCCAATGAAAATGACCCCGATCTGTTGGCGGCACTGGATCGTGGTATTGCCGATGATGAAGCCGATCTCGTTTATTCAATCGAAGAAATACGCGCAATGATTCCTCAATGGATTTCCAAGTTACCTTCTCAAAAAACGCCCTGAACGAACTTGAGGAAATTCTTAAGTTTATCGGAAAAGACGATCCCGAAGCAGCTCGAGATTTTTGCACCAAGCTCTTGGCAAAGTCCCTTCGCCTGAATCGTTTTCCTTTTCGACACACGATCTGTCCACAGCGCGCCAACGTAAGAAAAATACCAGTGCCTCCTTATCTTATTTATTATCGAATCAACGAACTCAAGCATCGAATTACCATTCTTCATTTTTGGCACAGCGCACGTCAATATCCCATGCTGCCCTGAATCATCTTATTGGCACCATATGAGAACCATCGCTTAACCTCTCCTCTTCCACTTTATGCTTTCCCCTTCCCCCTGGCCTGCACTGCGCGTTACTTATTTTGTCACGGCCCCGAACCAGGCCGATCTCGATGCGCGCGTCGAATCGCTCCTGCTGGAACAGACCGTTGAACTGCCTCGCGTTGCGTTGCGCGATAAATTTGTCCTGGAAAACATCGTGGGACGATTGGTTTCAGTTGAGGCGATGGATGCCGACAAGCATCGCGTGATTATCGATTTTCCAATCATTGCGACAGCCGACGACCCGGCGCAGTTCCTCAACGTTCTCTTTGGTAATTCATCGATTCAGGAACATGTGATGCTGGCCGATTTTGATCTGCCGAGCGATTGGCCCGGACGCAAAAAGACTTTGCCCGGCCCGCAATTTGGAATCGCTGGCCTGCGCAAAATCGTTGGAGTGCCGGAACGTGCGTTGACGAGCACGGCCCTCAAACCGATCGGTCTTAGCAATGAACGCATCGCCCAGCTTTGCGGTCTTTTTGCACAAGCGGGAATCGACATCATCAAGGACGATCATGGCCTTGCTAATCACAGCTTTCATCCCTTCATCGAGCGCGTGCGTGCCTGCCAAAAAGCGGTGCGCGATTCCAATCGCGCTTCGGGACGTCGATCCATTTACGTGCCGAATCTCACCGGCACACCTTCCGTTGTGCTCGAACAGCTTAAGGTCGCCCAGGACGAAGGCGTCGGCGCAGTGATGATCGCACCCATGCTCATGGGTCTTCCTTTCCTCACGGAAATTGTCGCGCAACATGCCAAAGTCCCCATCGTGGGACATCCGAGCTTCGGAGGCGCAACACGCATTGCCCCGGAACTTCTCTACGGCAAACTGTTCCCACTCTATGGCTCCGATGCCACGATCTTCGCCAACTTCGGCGGGCGATTTGCCTATAGCAAGGAGACCTGTGGTCGCATCGCCCGCGCGATGACCCAGCCCAGCATTCCCGGTCTCACTCCCACTTTGCCCATGCCCGCAGGCGGGATCAAATACAGCCAGGTGGCCGATGTGCTCTCCTTTTATGGCCGTGAAGTCATTCTTCTCATCGGCGGAGGACTCTACGAAGCTGGCGACGATCAGGCCTTGCGCACCCGTGCCGGGGAATTTGTCCGCCACGTCGCAGAGTTTAAAAAATAGAGCATCAGCCTCGCCCTTTGTTCGTCATTCCGAACGAAGCCGAAGCATTCAGGGTTCTTTGAGCGCAAGACTTTCTCGAGGCGCAGTTGAGGAATCGGTTTAAAAAAGTCGTGCCTGCCGAGCGAATACCGATTCCTCGACTTCGCTCGGAATGACCGATGAGGGTATTTGTCGCATAGCCTCTAGCCTTAAACCCGCTCTAGACAAAATCGATTTAACTCCACATTGTCTCAATTCGTGCCTCCTGAAAGCCCGACATCTCCCGGCACATTTTCTGCCGCATCCGTGGTGAAGAAAATTTCTCTCTTACCTCACATCGACCCACGCACGTTCCTGAAACGGCTGGTTTCATGGGTCGCGCTCTGGATTGTGACGTTGTTGTGCATTTACTCCGGATGGCAGACGTTATCCCTGCTGTTGATTGCCCTCTTCGGCCTGGCCGGGCAATGGGAATTCTACCTCTCCCAGGAGGAAAAAGGGCACAAAGTCTTCAAGCAAAGCGGGCTTTTTTGCGGCGCCCTCGTCTTTCTCAATGCGTGGTATTTTCTCATTTTCAATCCCACTCACGCCCACTTCGTTCACTTCGGCGGGGAACTCGTTCTCGTCTTCAGTTTGCTCGGCGCTTTTATTCGGCTCGTCGTCCGGCAGGAGGAACACCGCGCGCCCATCACCACCGCCGCGCTCACCATCCTGGGATTGATGTATGTGCCGTTTCTTTTCAGCTTCGTGGCCCTGCTCGCTTTCATGCCGGGAAATCCTGATCAGAACCGCTTTCTTTTGATCTATCTTCTGGCCGTCACGAAATTCTCCGATGTCGGGGCTTATGTCGTGGGCTCGTTGATTGGCCGTCATAAAATGATTCCCCGCATCAGTCCCGGAAAAACCTGGGAAGGTTTTGCGGGAGCCATTCTCACCTCGCTGGGGATCAGCATCGCCTTGGTCTATGTCATGGGCGAGCACGTCCGGGCGCTGTCGTTCAGGGATGGAATTATTCTGGGACTGCTCCTGCCATTGATCAGCGTTGTGGGTGATTTGGCTGAATCGGTCGTGAAACGCGATGCCTCAATCAAAGATTCGGGCCGCACCATTCCGGGCATTGGCGGCGCACTCGACCTGATTGACAGCATTCTCTTTACCGCGCCCGTGCTCTATTTTTACCTGCAATTCACCGCCGCTTAACACCTCGGTGAGGATTGTCGCATAGGCAAGTCATGCCCCAGATTTCTGCGACGCCAGGATATTTTCAACCGCAGGTCAATCGCAGGCTCACCAGATCGAACGGACGCAGGTTGAGCTGAAGAGAACCCGATTTCGCCGAAACTTCAGGCGCAGCATTTCCCTCCAGCAGATCAACGATCCGCCATTTTTTCAGCGGCAGTGAAGTCGTGAGGGTAACCTTTTGATGTCCGCCATGTGACTCGTAGAGGCGCAGGATGATGTCGTCGGAATCCTCGGCCTTCTTGACCGTGTCGATGACCACAGCGGGATTATCCACACTAAAGAAACTCTGTTGTTGCGGGGCAGCGCCGCTGGGCAATATCTCCAGCGGCTGGTTGAAAGCGGCGGCGGCGGGAATGACTCCTCCCTCCTGGGGACCACTCGCATGAGGCAAGAGAGCATAACGGAAATGATGCCTCCCCATATCCGCGACTGGATCGGGAGCCTTCGGCGAACGGAGCAATGAAAGCCTCAGTACGTTCCCGTGACATGCGTAGCCGTATTTGCTGTCGTTGAGCAGCGCCACGCCGAAAGACGGCTCGGAAAGATCAGCCCACCGAAAAGCATTCACCTCGAAGCGGGCGACATCCCACGTCGTGTTAAAATGGGTTGGACGCCGCACATGACCGAATTGTATCTCGTAAGTGGCATGATCACAGCGCAAGGCCAACGGGAATTCGACCTTGAGAAATTGATCTTTTTCCTGCCACTCGACTTCGCAGGCAAAATCGAGACGAGGTGAGTCGGCATCGAGCGAGATGTCTTGTACCAGGTGGCACTTGGGACTGATCTCTATTTTCAACCGGATTCCGGCACGGAGAAGGTCGTTTTTCACGACCTGCACCGATTTCACGCGGCCCACATTCCGCCGTTTTTCGAGATGATAGACTTCAACGTCCCACGCATCCGAATTCGGCGGCTTGTCCTCAAAAAGAACAAACTGGTTGCCGCGCGCACCATCAACAATGGTCTCGCGGTTGTGGCGCAAATCAAAAAAGCTGAGCAAATGCCCCTCACCGTCAAAGCGGGCGCGCACCAAGCCGTTCTCCAAAGTGAAACCGGACTGAGTCTGGTGCAAAGAGGCGGGATTCTGCGGCTTCGTCTTGATGGGATCAAAGATGGAAAACCCGTAGGCTGGCGCTTCGGCGAAGATCAAACCGCCGCCGGGCTGTTCGACAACCTCACGACGTTCCCAACTTAATGTGTTTACCGCTGCGCAGCGCGAAACTGATTTTCCAGAACTGGCGGGAATAACTTTTTTCAAGGCTGCGGAGTGGAGTTTCCCCGTCTCCTCCAGAACCATGGCGTAATCCCGGGCCGAATCCTGATAGACCTCCGTGATGGAGGAACCGGGAATGATGTCATGGAATTGGTTGAGCAGGACTGTTTCCCAGAGGCTATTGATCCGATCTCGCGGATAAGACGAATGCGTGGTTGCGCGGGCTACAGCGAAAAGAAATTCGACGTCATGCAGGAGTTCCTCGCAGCGACGGTTATCGCGCTTGTTGGCCGCTTGAGTGGTGTAGGTGCCCCGGTGATGCTCAAAGTAGAGTTCTCCCGACCAGACCAGCGGATCAGCCAGATCTTTTTCACAACGCTTGAAAAATTCCTGTGGCGTACGGATGGCCACTTCGGGCATGCCCTGGACATCAGACAGTCGGCGCAATCGTTCCAGCATCTCCTCGGTTGGACCGCCTCCGCCATCGCCATGACCAAAGAGATAATAACCCTCTGACGCACGATCCTTGTCCTTGAAAAGGGTTATGTGCCGCAAGACGTCTTCCACCGTACAGGAAGCGTTATAAGTATCCGCAGGAGGAAAATGGGTGAGCACCCGCGAACCATCGATCCCTTCCCAGAGGAAAGTATTGCTGGTGGGAAGGTTGAACTGGTTCCAGGAAAGTTTCTGCGTCAGGAAAAAACGGATGCCTGATCCCTGCATGATCTGCGGCAACGCGCCCGAATAACCGAAGACGTCGGGATTCCAAAACTCTTTGCAATAAGCGCCAAATTCCTTCCTGAAAAAACGCTGGCCAATCAGGAATTGGCGCACCAGAGATTCGCCGCTCGGGATATTGCAGTCGGGTTCGATCCAAGTTCCACCCGCGACGATGAACTGTCCCTTTTTCGCCTTGGCCTTGATCTTGGCGTAGAGAACCGGCTGGAATTTCTTGATCCAGTCCAGTTGCTGTGCCTGGGAGCAGACAAATTTATACTCGGGATAATCGTCCATTATCCTCACCGCCGTGGAGAAGGTGCGGTAGCATTTGCGTTTGGTCTCCGCGAGGGGCCAGAGCCATGCGGTGTCGATATGGGCGTGGCCGATGGCCGAGAGGTGGTGGTTGTAGGAACCGTTGCGTCCGGCAAAAAATTTCCGGGCGATCTCCCGTCCCGCCGCATAGGTTGACGGATCGGCCAGGGTCACGGCATTGGTAATATCATTGGCCACCGTCAAAGCGGGTCCCTGATGCAGACTATTCGCAGGCAGATGATCCGACATTTCCTTGATCGTGAGGAAGTCCCATAACAGATCCCAAACGGCCCGGTCACGCCAGACAAGGCGAACCTGCCTAAGATGGCCTATGGAATGACTCGGCGGTAAACTTTGACCATTTGAAGTGGTGACGCCGAACATGCCGTTGATGGCTGCTTCCACGTAGAGCGTTCCTTTTTCGCCCCCTTTTGCCTTGGGCAGAAGAATGAAATGAGAACGGACATCCTCCGGCCCCCAATTATAACTGGTCAGCCCTTGAAGAGGGACACCGTTCCGCCAGACGCATCCCTCAGAAGTCGAATTGAAATAGAGAAGAACCTCCCGCCCTTTCCACGCCGCAGGAACCGCGTAATCGACGCGAAACCAATGAGTGGACCAATACGGGCCGAAAACTTCGCCCTCTTTTGCGAGCCGGTATTTCGCTTTGATCGCCTCCGCGTATGAAATGCGTCCGGGCGCGGAGTAAACCTGAAGTTTGCTCAGCGATACATTTTCCGGATAAAGCAATTGCCTGAGGTCGCTCGCAAAACGCTGCAACCGATTCTTGGTAAGATGGGGATGCTTGAGCATAAAAAAACAAAAGATTTATACCCGGCGATACCGCAACTTTAGACCTTCATGGCAGAAGATTCACCTTGGGAGATTTTTGCAACGTACTCCCAAACTAGAGTGTCTGGAGGAATCGCACCAACTGCTCGCGATTCGGGCTGACCGCATGCCGGACATAAAAGCCCGAGGCCGCGACCGCCAGTTGCAGCGAATGCGCCACGCCAAGACCCAGGAGCCGTCCGATGACAAACCCGGCATTGAAATGATCGCCTGCGCCCGTGCTGATCTTCGGCTTGGCCGTGAAGGGACCGTTCACGAAAGTCTCGCCCTGGGCGTCCGCTCCTGCGGCGTACTGCACCGGATGAATCACCACCGTGTGGATCTCGAGCTTTTCACGAATCGCTGCTGCCAATGAAGCCATGCCCTTCGGATTATTCGGGGTCTTCTTCAAGCGAAGCACCTTGGCGACATGCTGACTCTCGCTCTCGTTCAGGCCAAGGATCACGTCGTTATGCTGCTGGAATTCACCGATGATCTTGAGCGCCGCATGCAAATCGGCATCGAGTCGCTTAGCCGGATCGGCCAGGTCAAAGAACATCAATTTTCGCGTCGTCGGCTTGGCCGGCATGTAATCGCTCAGCAACCGTTTCCAGATCGCCGAAAGATGCGGCAACATCGTCCAGTTGATCATTCCGACAAAATGCGCCTGGTTCCAAAGCTTCTGGAAGGTCACGTCCCCGACGCGCTTCTTCAACGTCTCCCAGGAAACTTCATGCACCGTTCCGGTCTGGCCAAACATCAGCTTGCCATCGGAAAATTCAAAAGCCTGCGTCAGGCCCGGATCGGCAATGGAATAAACTTTTGTGCGCTTGGCAAATTCGGTGAAGACCGGATGCAATTCAGGATAGCCGAGCATCCCGACATAGTGAACCGGCGCACCGAGTGTGCTCAACGCAAAGGCCATGATCGGGCCGTTGCCGCCCAGCTTCGTGGTTTGCGGGACAATTTCAAAATTCGCGCTCTTGCCTGCGGCGGAAATGACCTTCGTTCCAAAACTCTTCGTCGTGGCAAAGGGAGTATATTTCGTCGGCGATTGGCGCTGCTCAACCACATGAAAAATTTGGTCAACAAAACCGTCAAAACCCAGCAAACACTGGAACTTAAGGAGTTGCGCACGCGAACCAATGAGACGCTCAGCCGTCTGACGGGCAAGCCGGGAATCAGTAATCATTTTCTTTTTTTACCAGAAAAAGACTGGCGTGACAAGCTTCGTCGGCTAACTTAGTAACCTATGTCGTCGTTCCGCCCTCTGTAAGGACGGGTTTGACGCCTCCTCCCCGCCACCTCCATGGTTCCCTCTTCTGACCGGCTGGCACAACGCCTTGGCGCCCTGTTTGGCCTCTTCGGCGTCATCCTTGGCGCGATGGCAGCCCACGGGCCGGTAAAAGATTTTTTGGAAAAACAAGGTCATCTCAATTTCTGGCATACCGCGCTTCTTTATCAGTGGATGCATGCGCTGGCATTGCTTGCAGTCGGACAAGGCAGATCGGCGCGGCGAAGGACAATCATCTGCTGGCTTATCGGCGTGATTCTTTTTTCCGGTAGTCTTTATATTCTCGCGCTCGACTCGAATCAAAAATGGGCCGGACCGCTGCCCCCCCTCGGCGGATTTTTCCTCATCGTGGGCTGGGTCTGTCTTTGGATCAACCTGCTGAAAAAGACTTAATCGTAACTTAAGAATAATGCGCCTGCCCTTTTTCATCACCTTATTCGGCGTGATCTGGGCGGGCTTGCTTCACGGGTACGACATCACTCCGGCACACTTCGCCCTTGCCGCCCAGTTCTCCCGCAGTCATGGCGGCGTAGCTCTTCGTGTGCAACAAGACGGGAAAGTTATCTACGAAGACTATGCTCCCGGCTTTTCAAATTCAGCTCCCCGAAAAATCTACAGCGGCACCAAGAGTTTCGTCGCCGTAACCGCCCTGCTTGCCATGCAGGATGGCCTGCTCACCCTGGATGAACCTGCCAGCAAGACCCTTACCGAATGGCAGGATGACCCTCGGCGCGACATCACCATCGAGCAACTTCTTTCGCATACGAGTGGCCTCGACTCCGGGGATGATGTCATTTACTCCGCCAGCGACCAATTCACCGCCGCGCTTGATGTACGTCTCATCAATCCACCCGGCACCCGCTTTACTTATGGGCCTGCGGGGTATCAGGCTTTTGGAGAAATTTTACGCCGCAAACTTCGGGCCATTGGTCAGACCGTCGAAGGCTACATGCGCAAGCGATTATTCGATCCACTCGGTCTCGATATTGCGAGCTGGAAACATGACGACGCGGGCAATCCGCTTCTTCATACCGGGATGGAGCTTAACACCCGGGAATGGGCAAAACTGGGCGAATTTCTTAAAAATGGTGAAACTCACAAACAAAAACAACTCCTTTTAAGTGAATCACTTCCACTACTTTTTATAGCACCTCAGGCGAACCCGGCATACGGGCTTGGATTTTGGCTGAATACGCCTTTGCCTCATAAGCGCACCCAATCAATCCTCGATCTCCAACCCGCCATGGATGGCGATCAAATTTATCCCGGAGGCCCCAAGGATATTTATGCGTCTTTCGGTTCCGGCAAACAAAGGCTCTACGTCATTCCATCTCTCAACCTGGTGATCGTTCGCTTCGGGCAGGAACACTCTTTCTCCGATGGCGACTTTTTATCGCGCCTGCTGACAGGCACTCCGCTCCCCGATTCACATACGCATTAAGGTGTTATTCCCCGACATTTCTGTCTCTTCGATCAACCCCGTTCTCATCGCGTAGTGGCCGACGAACTGGCCGCTCTCTCTCCGGATTTACCATACGATTGGTTTCCGCATTAGATGAAGAACGATTATTGGGAGGTTGTAGAAACGGACGACTTACTTGCGGAGTTACGGTTTTGGCACCCGTACCGGTTCCAGTGCCTGTGGCACGAACCCCACGTCTGCCGTTAAATGTAGGCCGATTTTTGAAATGCATTTTGGCTGCATTTTGAAAACGCTGCTGGATGGTCGGTGACCATTTAAAACCCCGCGCCTGAAGAGTCTTGGCAATGTCCGGTCCCAGGCCGCGACGGACCACGCCATAACCGGAGGAATGTTCCAGTAAGCCACCCGCGTGGTTGAAGAAAGTATCCGATTCTGCCGGATTAAGAGTCTGTCGCTTTCCCAATTGAAATTTACCGACAGTCGAACCCGAAATTTGCTGGCTTTGTCCCGCGACGATTTGTGACGTCTGGTGGTCGGGTGTCTCAAAATTTACCGTCCCATGAAGCATGTTCACTTCAGCTTGTCCCTGGGCGGCACTGGTTGACGGGGTCGCGCTCGTTGAAAACATGGTGCCCCTCGCCCCGGCCACGCCTTCCGGCGTTCTCACTCTATAATCGATCGGCTGGCCATCCTCGCGACCAAGTGCGGAAAAAATTGTTCCTTTCCTCACTGCCACCTGGACGGTTTCAGGAGTCGGAGTAGTCGCTGGCGTAATCTTGGTAGGCGTAATGGGTGGCGGTTGCGGAAGTTGATCCACTAGCAGGACAGTCCCCGGCACCATCCGAACCGCCATGCCTGGGCCAACAGCAAAATCGAGAATCCCATTGAATCCGGTAGCGATCAGGCTATTTGCAGCAATTGGCTCATCTTCGGCCAGTCGATGAAAAGTCGTATCCGTTGGTGGCCGAATCCAGACATTACCCTCAAGATAGAGGACCTCAGCGTAAGAAACCCCATTGATAATGAAGTCGCTATTCTGCATCGGAGCGCTGTCATCGTTGGCAGCAGACGTTGGAGAAACCGGCTGAGCCACAGGCAACGCTATTGGCGACTTGCTGGAAGAACTGGGAGCAGGAGCCGAATTGGGATTGCTCTGGGCATAGATTTGGGGCGTCCCAAGGAGGAAGCTAAAAAAAAGAATCGGTAGTACCGAGTAAAGAGCACGATGCATAATTAACCGGTTAGACGGTTCCATTCCGTTAAAGTTACAAATTAATTTTTATAAAAACAAGATGCTTATAAGCAATACGTTGCATCTATTCTTACAGCATAAACAAATTTGCTTATCGGAGAAAGAAATTGGAGAGGGTCAAGAGAGCAAGCACGATGACAAGCAGTACAGTTGCCCACCACCAAAAAAGTTTCTTTCCCCGCAGCTTCTGAGGCTGGCCAAATTCCTCCTCTTTGAATTTTTCGTAGTCAAAGTCCTCGCCGGGTAAATCCAGGCCGTCGGTGCCGCTTGCTTCCTCGTTCCAGCCCGATTTATCGCAGGCACCGCAATGGGGACACGCCTTGGCCTTGGCGGGGACGTCTTCGCCACATGCCGGACAGGGAAAAGTGCTTGGAGGAGGCATAAGAACTGGTTGAAAGTCTATCTTTTAGCACACACTTTGGCGATAACGACCTTGCTTTTTTTGAAATACCCCCTATCTCTATGGGGTTTACCCTTTATGACACATTTGGATCGCTTGGAGAACCAGTCTATTTTCCTTTTTCGGGAGGCCCACCATGCCTTCAAGAACATAGCCATGCCCTGGTCGATGGGCAAGGACTCCAATGTTTTGATCTGGCTGGCGAAGAAGGCATTTGGCGGCCATGTCCCCTTCCCGGTGCTCCACATTGACACGACCTACGAATTTCCCGAGATGCTCGAATTCCGCGAATGGGCGACAAAGCATTACGGGCTGAAGCTTATCGTCAAAATCAATGAGGAAGCGAGGGCGCGTGGTATCGGTTATGAAACTCACGACCCGGTGACCGTCACCCACGAACTCAAGACCGTGGCGTTGCAGCAAGTATTATCCGAATACAAGTTTGACGCGCTTATCACCGGCATTCGCCGTGACGAAGATTCAACCCGCGCCAAGGAACGCTACTTCTCGCCCCGCAACGCACAGTTTGAATGGGAGTACAAGGATCAACCGCCCGAGTTCTGGGGCCAGTTCACCACGGCGGTCGCGCCCGGCGAGCATGTCCGCGTCCAGCCGCTGCTCGATTGGACTGAAGTCGATATCTGGCGTTATATCCAGCGCAACGAGATTCCGATTCCGCAGATGTATTTCGCCCGTAACGGCAAACGGTATCGCTCGCTCGGCTGCATGCCTATCACCAAGTCCGTGGAAAGCAACGCCACGACCATCGAGGATATCATCGCCGAACTTCAAGTGACCAAGACTTCGGAGCGGGCTGGGCGCGCACAGGATCACCACGAACGCAACGCCATGCAGAAACTTCGCGCCAAGGGGTTCATGTGAACTCAGCAAATGATAGCTCCGATGAAAATTTACCGGAAATTGAAGTGGATTGGAATGATATGTGGGGTAACGACCTCGTGAGCATTCACCTTCCCTGTTCAATAGAATCATTTGAAAGGCTTGGTATCACTCCTCGCGAAGGTTTACGTATAAAAGTTCGGCAGGAAGATTTGGCAGCTTCGGCTATCATTGTAGTTCATCAATTGTATGGAGGTCATACCTGCCTAATGGCGAAATTAACGGAGCCGCTTCACGAAGTTCCTTGGGGTTGAATCTTAAATGCTCGTCTCCATCTCTCTTTTGTAAACTTCATAATTCGATCAAAAACGTTTTATCTCTCCATGCACGCACCACTTTCCACCTCCGTTAACCAGGAAGACGGCCATCGTCTCAAGATCGTGATTGTCGGCCACGTCGATCACGGCAAATCGACGCTGATCGGACGCCTGCTGTTCGACACCCATTCCCTGCCCGACGGCAAAATCGAACAGATCCAGAAAGCCTGCGCCGCCGAAGGCATGGATTTCGAGTATGCCTTTTTGCTCGATGCCCTGCTCGAGGAACAGGAACAGAACATCACCATCGATACGACGCAAATTCAGTTCCGCACGCCCGAGCGCGGTTACGTGATCGTCGATGCGCCGGGTCACAAGGAATTTCTCAAGAACATGATTACCGGCGCAGCCAGCGCCGATGCCGCCATTGTTTTGCTCGACGCCCACGAAGGCTTGCAGGAACAGACACGCCGTCATGGCTATCTCCTTTCACTCCTCGGCGTGAAGCAGGTGCTGGTCGCCGTGAACAAGATGGATCTGGTTGAATTTTCGCAGAGCCTCTTCAACGACCTCGAACGTGATTACCGCGCTTTTCTCGAACCGTACGAAATCAAACCGCTCCACTTCATTCCGATGTCGGCCAAGCTCGGCCACAACATCGTCAAGCCGAGCGAAAATATGTCGTGGTTCAAGGGGCCAACACTTCTCGCTGCGCTCGACCACCTGCAACTTCCTCCCGCGCCGGTGGATCGTCCGTTGCGTTTCATCGTGCAGGACATTTACCGCTTCGACGAACGTCGCCTGATTGCCGGACGCATCGAATCGGGTCAGCTCAAAACGGGCGATGAACTCGTTTTCTGGCCGGATCGCAAACGGAGCAAGATCAAATCGATCGAACCGTGGCCGTCAAAACCGGGTCAGACCCATGCGTTGGCCGGACAATCCATTGCGCTAACCCTCGAAGAGCAGATTTTCATCGAGCGCGGACACATCGGCTCGCATGTGGAGCACGGCCCGGTGGAAGGCCGCGAATTTTCTGCGCGCGTTTTCTGGCTCCATGATGATCCCATTCGTGTCGGACAAAGCTATACGCTCAAGCTGGCGACCCAGCAGGTGGAGGCACGGCTGGTGCGCATCGATCGGTTGATGGATTCGGCCACGCTGACTCCGCTCAACGAACGCCGCTCGGAAATCGGCCGCAATGAAGTCGCCGAACTGGTCTGGCGCACGCGTCATCCGATAGCTTTCGATAACAGCGATGTCGTCCAGGAAACCGGGCGTTTTATCGTGGTGCAGGATGGACGTATCGGCGGCGGCGGCGTGATTTTTGGTGCCAGCTACGAACCGGCCTCAACCGGCGTGTGTAGCGAAAATATTTCGTGGACGGATGACCCGGTCTCAAGGGAGTCGCGCATTGACCATTTCGGTCATCGTGGCGCCGTCCTCTGGCTGACCGGACTTTCCGGCTCGGGCAAATCGACACTCGCAACGGCACTCGAAGCGCGACTCTTCCAAAAAGGCTACGCCCCGATGCTGCTCGACGGCGACAACCTGCGACACGGTCTTTGCGCTGATCTCGGATTTTCCAACGAGGATCGCGCCGAGAATATGCGCCGGGCTGCGGAAACAGCAAAACTGCTGGCCGAAGCGGGCCTGGTGGTCATTACCGCATTGATCTCACCTTTTGCCAATGAACGGCAGAAGGCGGCGGCGATTTGTCGCAAGGCCGGAATTCCATTCGCTGAAGTTTACGTCAATACCCCGCTGGAGATTTGCGAAGAGCGCGATCCGAAGTCGCTTTATAAGAAAGCGCGCGCCGGGGAAATCAAAGGCTTCACGGGCATCGACTCGCCCTACGAAGCGCCTACCAAGCCCACGTTGGAACTGCGCACCGACAAGCTTACGAAGGAACAGAGCCTGGAGCAATTGCTCGACCTGGCACTGCGTATCGCGCATCGCGATGGTGTGCCCGAAGAAGAACTTGCCGGGTTTAGTATTTGATTTTCCTGTCATCCCGAGATCAGATCAGCAAGGTAGCCGCCGCTGTCCCAGCGGCGGTTCCTCCCGGTAGGGACGCGAGTCCCTTCGCGTCCCATCAATAAGTGGGACGGCATGGGACTGCCGTCCCTACCAGGAACTGATCGACAAGCTTCCGTCAAAATCAGCCTTCGGAATCCTTCTTCTTTTTCCGACTCTCAACAATCCGCGCGATCCCGATACAAGCCTCGTAAAGGACATAGAGCGGCACGGTGAGAAGCGAGAGTGAAAAAGGATCCGTGGAAGGGATGATGCAGCAGGCGGCAATGAAAATGATCAGGGCGGCATGACGGCGCTTGCTCGCCAATTGCTGGCTGGAGACAAGCCCGAAAAGATTCAGGACGATAATCACGAGGGGAAACTCGAAGGCAAGACCGAAGCCGATCAGCATCTGCACCTCGAAATCGATGAGCGCCTTGGCGGTCCACGTGGCGTTAAAACCAAGATAGTGGCTGTAATCGAGAAAGAAGAGAATCGCCGCCTTGAGCACAAAGCCGTAGCAAAAACTGATTCCGATGATGAAGAGACCCGTCCCCGCCGCGAAGATCGGCGCGATAAAACGCTTTTCGCGAGGCGTGAGCGCGGGCAGCAAAAACTGGCCGACGAAATAGAGCATCAGCGGCAGCGCAAGAGTAATCCCGCCAAACACGCTGATCTCCATGTGAATGGAAAAGGGATCGACGACACCCCAGTTGAGAAGATCATGGGGGTCTTGCCCCGCTGCAATATAGGGTTGATAAAGCGCCTTGAGAATATACCTGGCGGTAAAGGCGCAGATGGTCACGCCGACGGCGAGCGCGCAAACGCAGCGGATGATCGTCCAGCGCAAATCTTCGAGATGGGCGAGGAACGGCTTGGTTTCAAACCCGGGCCGACTCTCGTCATCGTCGTGATTTTCCTTAATTTCATCCGGCATCAAGCCAATGTGTCAGACCTGCCGTTGATAGGCAAGAGGAGGACTTCGTCTCCAGTCATTCCGAATGGAGCCGAGCCGGAAAATGATGGCCGCACAAAAGATATTCCGAGGCGAAATTGAGGAATCGGTTTGAAAAAGCAATGCGTAGGAGCAATACCGATTCCTCGACTTCGCTCGGAATGACTGTCCCATATTTTATGGAAAATTTAGACGCTCTCCTTGGAATACAAGATTTGACATCACGTCCGCATCCACGGAACGTTCCCACATGATTACACGCCTGCTCCATACCCGTTACCGGGTGACTGATCTCGAAAAAACTTCCGCCTTCTATCGCGACGTCCTCGGCCTGAAGGAAGTCAATCGCCACAAGTCGCCCCGTGGTTCGACCCTCGTTTTCTTCAAGGCGCCCGACAGCGACGAGACCATCGAGATTTGCCATTACCCTGCGAGCGGCCCGGTTGTCGTGCAACCTGACCTGACCCATATCGCTTTTGCCGTGAAGGATCTCGATGCCTTCGCGAAGGCCGCAGCAGCCAAGGGCTATCCGTTAAGTGACGGGCCCCACGGCAGCGGCAACCACAGATTCGCTTTCATCGACGGACCGGATGGTTACGAGATCGAATTGATCGAAGATAAAGAATAAGCTCCCATCGCCACCAACCCACTGGTGGCTCGCCTGAGTTTGACAATCCTGCAGCGTCGAAGGAATATCTCCCAATGATTACCCGCTTCCTCCATGCCCGCATACGGGTGAACGACCTCGAGAAATCAATGGCGTTTTACCGAGACGTCCTTGGCCTCAAGCAAGGCAATCTCTGGAAATCGCCCGAAGGCATGACCCTCGTTTTTTTCCTGGTGCCGGTGGGCGACGAAACGGTCGAAATCGAAATTTGCCACGAACCGGACGCCCCGCCGGTTGTTGTCCCGCCCAACTTCGCCCATCTCGCCTTCCAGGTGGAAAACCTCGAGGCCTTCACCAAGTTTTCCACCTCCAAGGGTTATCCCATCTTCGATGGCCCCTATGACACCGGCTGGGGTCAAATATTTTCCTATCTCAAGGCACCCGATGGCCATGTGATCGAAGTGATCGAGAAATATACCCATACCCGTACCGCATGAGAACAGTCCGCCTCGCTGCCAATCTGCTTGCCGCCGATTTGGGACAAATCGAGCGTGAAGTGAAGCGGATTGAAGCGGCGAAGGTCGAACTCATTCACATCGACGTGATGGACGGCCACTTCGTCCCTTACTTCGCGCTGGGCGAGGGCACGGTGCAGGCGGTGCGCAAATTAACGCGACTGCCCATCGAGGTACACCTGATGATCCAGCAGCCGGATCGCTATGCGCAGTCTTTCGTCGAGGCGGGTGCCGACCTGATCATCGTGCACCTGGAGGCCTACCACGACCCGAAGCGAACGATTGCGATGGTGCAGGAGATGGGGTGCCGCTGTTCCCTCGCGATCAATCCGATGACCCTCGTGGAAAATACCTATTCACTGTTGAAAAAAGTCGATCAGTTGCTTTGCATGTCGGTGAATCCCGGCTCCATGGGACAGGCCTTCATCATCGAGGTACTCGAAAAAGTACGCCTGGCGCAGGCTTACCGCGACAAGAATCATTTGCATTTCGATATCTCGATCGACGGCGGCGTGACCGATGAAACCATCGGCCCCTGCATAACCGCCGGGGCCAATCAGGTCGTCGTGGGCGGCCCTCTCTTCATCCCCAAGGACTCCAGCGAAGCGACCCGCCGCCTCCGCGCCCGCGCAAACGAAGTCGGCGCGGGAGGGTAAACTGAAACTGACGCGGAGAAAAAGGCAGTTCCTTTTACTTTCTAAGTGACAGTAAAGTGGAGCGTTTGTGAATTTACGCCCTGTTTGGGCCGAATCTCCAACTTCACGGGATCATCGCCGCTGTACGAATGAATTAAGTAAAGCCAAAAACCGACCTGCCTACAGAGCATTATACGTTCGGGATGGTTGTAGATTGCAGTCGTTTCCTCTCCCGGTTTAATAATTCGGGGATTCAACAACTGATACATTACTTCGAGGGCATTCTCGGGCAGTTTGGAAATATCACTTTCGTGGGTGAGCACTTTCATCTCTGAAATGGTAGTCGTTTTGCCTCCGGTATTGATGGCTTTGATGACGAGCGTCGGAAGCATTCTGAATTCGGTATTCTTATCTAGAGCCGGATCGTAGCCATATTCCTGTCGTACTAAGTTGAATTTGACCTCCAGCGTCAATTTAAGCCTTCCTTTTCTCCATTTGATAATGTCCCATACCAAGACAAGCGTTGAAACTACTGCCGCGTAGCCAGCAGTCAGATAAAGAAAGGGTAGTTCTTGAATGCTTTTGAAAAAGGGGACAAACATGAATGGCACTAAGATAAGCGAAGTTTGGGGTATGTTTTAAGCAATCACAACTTTTAAAAAGAGATCAGTTAACTTAGTGCCATTCGGGACAGGCATCTTTTCTTGAGTAAGAAAAAGGAACACCCACCCGAGGCTTGCCAAATCGGCTCGGCGACGGGCATCTTTTCTTGAGCGGCATCCTGATCTCCGCTTCCATCCGCAGCTTGTGCTAGACGTGGAACCCGATCTTCTTGCGAGGCGGTTCCGGGGGTGGCTGCATGAGTTGACGCACGGCATCGAAAATGACCTTAAACTGCGTATCGTACTTTTTCTCAAGGGTATTGACCTTGCGAGCCAGTTCCTCCACAGAAAGAATCATCTGGCGCAGTCGAACAAAAGCATTAATCAGCTCGACACTCATGCGGATGGCGGCAGGGCTGTTAAGAACATTGGCAGCCTGAAGTGCGCCATGTTCAGTAAAAGCCCAGGGAAGAGCGGGAGAAAACTTGAGGCGTTGCAGGTGGTCACAATTTGTGACCACCTCCTGTTTTTCCTTGGCGGTGAGCTGAAAAGTGAATGACTCAGGGAAGCGTTCCAAGTTGCGTTTGATGGCTTGATTGAGAGCCTTGGTCGTGACGCCGTAGAGGAGAGCCAAATCCGTATCAAGAATAACGCGATGCTGGCGGATGGTCAGGATCAGATGGCCCGGATCACGAAGGATGAGGGATGATGACATGGCGGGAAAGGTTGCAACCAAAGCTGTCCCAAGGTCAATTTTTTCTGTTACCACCAATGTCTCATGCGTTGAGTTACAAGGCTTGCCAAATCGGCACGGCGACAGGCATGATTCAACGCTCACGCTTATGAAATCAAATACCAAGGCTGTTTACGTCATCGGTACCATGGACACCAAAGGTCAGGAACTTGCCTACATCGGCGAGTGCATCCGCGCGGCGGGCGCCGCAACGGTACTCGTGGATGTCGGAACCCAAAAGCCTCCGCAGGGCAAAGCCGATGTCTCGCGGGAAACGGTGGCGGCTCTTCATCCGCAAGGAAAAGATGCCGTGCTCAAGCTCACCGACCGTGGCCAGGCAGTAACCGCCATGTCGCAGGCGCTCGAGCGTTTCCTCGTCCAGGAATTTGACGCTGGAAAGATGGCCGGTGTCATCGGCATCGGAGGAACCGGTGGAACCGCCCTGATCTCGCCCGCTTTCCGTGCCTTGCCCATCGGCGTGCCCAAAATGGTGGTCTCCACCGTGGCCAGCGGAAACACCCTGCCCTACGTCGGCACGTCCGACTTCGCGATGATGAATTCCGTCGTGGATGTCGCCGGACTCAATCGCGTCTCCCGGCCCATCCTGGGAAATGCCGCCCATGCCATCGCGGGCATGGCCCTCAATTCCGTCTCCACGACAGGCGACAAACCGACCGCGGGCCTGACGATGTTTGGCGTCACGACCCCGTGCGTCACGCAAGTGCGCGAAGCCCTGGAAAAACAGGGTTGGGATTGCCTGGTCTTTCACGCCACTGGCACTGGCGGACAGGCCATGGAAAAATTAACCTCCAGCCAAAAAATTCAGGCGTTGCTCGACCTGACCACAACGGAAGTTGCCGATGAAGTCGTGGGCGGCGTTTTCCGCGCAGGTTCAGCCCGTTTCGACGTACTGGCCGAGCGGGAAATTCCGTGCGTGATGAGTCTTGGCGCGCTCGACATGGTCAACTTCGGCGCGAAAGAAACTGTCCCGGAACAATTCCGCAATCGCAAATTTCACGTCCACAACGCGCAGGTCACGCTGATGCGAACCACGCCGGAAGAGAATCGCGCTTTTGCCCAATGGATGGCCCCCAAGCTCAACAAGGCGCGCGGGCCTTTGGTTCTGTTCATACCCGAAAAAGGCGTTTCGCTCATCGATGCCCCCGGCCAGCCGTTCCACGATCCCGAGGCTGACGCGGCCCTGTTTACGGAATTGGAAAAACTCTTTCAGCCGACAGCCAAACGCCGTATACAACGGCTCCCTTATCACATCAACGATCCTGAATTCGCCCAGGCGGTTGTTCAGGAATTTAATAAAATCACCAGCGATATCCTCAAATCATGACGACCAAAATCCGTAACGATAGAAAAAGCATCCTTCAACGCCTGCGCCAGAAAATCAAACGCGGTCTGCCCATCGTCGGCGGCGGCGCTGGCACCGGTCTTTCGGCCAAATGCGAAGAAGCCGGCGGCATCGACCTGATCGTCATTTACAATTCCGGGCGTTATCGCATGGCGGGACGCGGCTCCCTCTCCGGCCTGATGGCTTACGGCAATGCCAATCAGGTGGTCAAGGAAATGGCCTTCGAGGTACTGACCGCCGTCAAGCACACACCCGTGCTCGCCGGGGTTAACGGCACCGATCCCTTCATGATTCCCCATCACTTTCTAAAAGAACTCAAGGAACTGGGTTTTGCGGGCATTCAGAATTTCCCGACGGTGGGTCTGTGTGACGGCATCTTTCGCGCCAATCTCGAGGAGACCGGCATGAGCTATCAGATGGAAGTCGAATGCGTCGCGCTCGCGCATGAAATGGATATGCTCACCACCCCCTACGCCTTTAATGTCGAGGAGGCCAAGCTCATGACGAAAGCCGGGGCGGACATCGTTGTCGCCCACATGGGACTCACCACCAGCGGTACCATCGGAGCGAAAACGGCCAAGACCCTCGATGATAGCGTGAAGGAAGTCGCCGCCATCGCCAAGGCCTGCCGCAGCATCCGTTCCGACGTGATCGTTCTCTGCCACGGCGGCCCCATCGCCATGCCGGAAGACGCTCAATACGTCCTGAAGCGTTGCAAGGGAGTCGATGGATTCTACGGCGCAAGCTCGATGGAACGTCTGCCCACGGAAAAAGCGATCACCGAGCAGGTGAAGGCTTTCACCGTCATCAAACGATAATCTGATTGGCTTACTTGGGTAGCCGTCGCAGGCCCTGCGACGGTCGGTGCTTTTCCGCCGCGCGGCGCGCAACGGCTACCTTGAAAGGCATAAGGCTTCTCCGGGGCTCCCATTTTAGGCCTAAAGCCTTTTTAAATAAAAAGCGTTAAAATCATTCGTTTGTATAGCAATTCGCTTGACAGGAAGAGCTTTCCATTATACGAAAGTATCATGCGCCACAGTAATAGTCAGCAAATGGTTCTCGGCTTTATCGAGCAATACCAGGGTGAGAACCAACGTCCGCCCACGATTCGTGAAATCCAGGATTTTTGCGGATTTAAAAGTCCCCGTGCGGTCTCCTACATTTTGGAGAAGCTCGAAGAGGCGCGGTTGATCATCCGACAAGCCCACTCGCGTGGCATTCACCTCACCAAGCCGAGCCTCATTGCCTCTGGCGTTCAGTTGCCCCTTTTCCCCTCGATTCCAGCAGGCATGCCCGATCAATTCGACGGCAGCGAAGCCCCGGAAACGCTTCGGTTCATACCGACCACTCTCGGCATTTCAAATCCCAGCCGCGCTTTTGCCGTGCGCGTCAGCGGCGACAGCATGATCGATGCGGGAATCTTTTCCGGCGACATTGTCGTGCTCGAACAAAAAGAAGCCAAACCGGGCGATATCGTGGCTGCGCTGATCGATGGGGAAAATACGCTCAAGCGGCTCATCAAGGAAAATGGACGCGTCTATCTCAAGGCTGAAAACGTCCGCTATCCGAATCTTGAGCCCATGGAAAAGCTCGATATTCAGGGCGTGGTCGTCAGCGTCCTGCGCACCTTTGCGGCTGCCGCGTAAACGATTTTACGCTAATTCGGCATACTGTCTTCCCGTCATCCCGAGCTTGTCGAGGGATCAGACACGTCTCTCTTCTCATCAGGCTGGAGTGAATACGGAAAACCGCCAACATTGAAGTGCTTCAACCTATCGCCTGTTACTGCCGTGTCTGATCCTTCGACAAGCTCAGGATGACTGGGCGATATAGATCAGCAATTTTCTTCTGTGTTCGCTGGCGGCGCTTCGGCCATCAATCGCTGGGCCTCCTCAAACTCCTTCAAGGTCGCCTGTTTTCGATGATAGCGTCGATCGATCGCATCGAGGAATACTTCCATATCTTCACGCGAGGGTTTGCGGTCATAGTCCCACCGCTCCGCGCCTTTTTCTTTAAACTGAAATTTATAGCTCCCGGAAAACCAGGTCACCCGCACGTCATAACGAGAACCATCGTCGCGCTTAGTCGTCCAATTAATATCTCTGCGCATAAATCTATTTCCACACCTTATCGACGCTGAGTTCATCCATTCGATCCACCACCCAATCGGCATGAGCCAGCTTTTCCTTCGGTTCGGTCGTGGCCACGGCAACCACGCGCATTCCCGCAGCCTTTGCCGCCGCAATGCCCACCAGGGCGTCCTCAAAAACCACACCGTTCGCAGGCTCGACTCCGATCCGCTTCGCAGCCGTCAGGAACACCTCGGGATCGGGCTTGCCCTGCTTCACATCCTCCGCCGAAACAATGTCAGAGAAAAATTCTTTCAGTCCCAGCACATCCAGCGTGGCGATGATATTTTCCCGATGCGTGGACGAACCAATGACACATGCGATTCCCTCGTTCTTCAAGGTACGCAGCCACGATTCCACACCCGGCAACGCCGTGATGCCAAGCTCGCGCACGACCTCGCGATAAAGCGCCTCCTTGCGCAGTGAAAGTTTGCGAATCTCCTCCACGTCGAAGGTCCAGCCCAGCAACTCGGGAATGATAAACTCATTCTTTCTCCCGAAGCCCTTCACGAAATGATCCTCGGGCAAAACCTTGCCGATTTCCACAGCCAGGCGATTCCAACTGATCTCGTGATGCTTCGCGGAATTAATAATCACACCATCCCAATCGAAAATCGCGCCACGTTTGCCATTCATGCACGGTGTTTATGGCGCACGCAGCGAATTTGTCGAGTATGCCTTTCGCGACACAACTGGCTTGTCGAAAAATCAGTTCGGCCTATCCTACGAGCCAGTGACCTCGCCATCGCCGTCCAGCTCGCTCTCTTCACGCCGTCCTAATTCCCTTTTCATTCGCGGCGGACGGATCATTGATCCCGCATCGGGCCGAGATGAAGTGGGCGATCTTCTCGTCGAAGAGGGACGTATTTCGGAGAGCACCGCGAAGCCCAAGGATTCTTCTGTGCCAGTCATCGAAGCCAAGGGACTCATCGTCGCGCCGGGTCTCATCGACATGCATGTTCACCTCCGTGAACCGGGCGGTGGCCAGAAGGAAACCATCGCCAGCGGCACGCGTGCGGCGGCGGCGGGTGGCTTCACCAGCATTTTGGCGATGCCGAACACGAATCCGCCTGCCGACGGCCCGAACACCATTGCGCTCATGCGCCAGCGCGCCCTCGAAACAGCCTGCATCAATGTCTTTACCACCGGCTGCATCACGGTCGGCATGAAAGGCGAGGAGCTTGCCCCCATCGGTTCGCTGCACAAGGCGGGGGTGGTCGCGTTGACCGACGACGGCCATTGCGTCCAGAACAACGAGGTCATGCGCCGCGCACTCGATTACGCCCGCATGTTTGACTTGCTCACGCTCGATCATTGCCAGGATTACAATCTCTCCGCAGGCGGCGTCATGCACGAAGGCTATTGGAGCACCGTGCTCGGTTTGCCGGGCTGGCCGCGCATCGCCGAGGACATGATCGTTGCGCGTAACATCCTCCTCTCGGAACTGACTGGTGCGCGCATCCACGTCCAGCATCTTTCGAGCGGCGATTCGGTTCGTCTCGTTCGCGAAGCCAAAAAGCGGAACGTGAAAATTTCCGCCGAGGCGATGCCCCACCACATCGCCCTCACCGATGCCTCGCTTGAGAAATACGACACGAACTTCAAGATGAACCCGCCCTTGCGCGAACGGATCGACCAGGAAGCACTCCTGGCCGGTCTCGCCGATGATACCATCGAAATCCTCGCCAGCGACCATGCTCCCCATGCCTCATATGAAAAAGAAGTCGAATTCGCCGAGGCTCCGTTCGGCATCGTCGGCCTCGAAACGGAACTGGGTCTCTTCATCAAAATATTGATCGAGGGGCGTGTGCTCGATTGGACGAGCCTTCTCGCTAAGCTCACGATCAATCCGGCGCGTCTTCTTAAGCTGGATCGCGGCACGCTGGCACCCGGCGCGGTGGCCGACATCACGCTCATCGATCCCAAGCACTCATGGAAAGTCGATTCCTCAAAGTTCTATTCCCTCAGCCGCAACACCCCTTTCAACGGCTGGGAATTGCCCGCCCGCGCCACCCATACCATCGTCGATGGCCACGTCGTCTGGAGTCTGAAGAACGGATTTACGAAGTAGCGAGACAATCCACGATATAATTCGCTGCAACTGAAGAAGGACTTACCTCTCTATGGCCATCCCAACTTACGATAAACTCCTTCGTCCCATCTTATCGTTGGGCGAAAAAGAGCCATTTACTCGCCGTACTGCAACAGTGGCGATGATTCAACTTTTTTCACTAACTCAGGATGAGGCTGAAAAACGCATTCCGACAGGTGGGTCAACCACTATTGGAAATAGGACTGGTTGGGCAATGACATTTTTAACGAAGGCTAAACTCATTGAAAAAGTTGCCCGAGCAACCTATCGCACAACACAAGCTGGAATAGATTTTCTCGTCTCTCACCCCACCGAGATCACGCAAGCTGACTTGCGTAAAATCGAAGGTTGGGAAGAAGCTTGGAATACAGGTTCTAAAAACCGACAAACTGACAACACCAGCGTCTCCGAACCAACTACCACATCCAACGAGACTGCGACACCTTATGAAATTATTGACCGGGAAGTGACAGCACTTCGCGCTGATCTCCTCGGTAGGCTGCTCCAGACTATTCTCGACCAGTCTCCTGAATTTTTTGAACAACTCGTTCTCGATGTCCTAATAGCAATGGGCTATGGCGGATCACGTGAAGATGCAGCCCATCGTATAGGTCGCAGTGGTGATGAGGGTATTGATGGCCGAATAAATCAAGATTCACTGGGACTCGACCAGATTCTTGTTCAAGCAAAAAGGTACCATCCAGACAATGTGATTAATCGCCAAACGATTCAGGCATTTATTGGATCTCTGGCAGGTCAGGGAGTTAACAAAGGCATCTTTATTACCACCAGCAGCTTCGGCGAAAGCGCTCAAGAATTCGTATTACGAGGAGCCGCGACAAAAATAGTCTTGGTTGATGGCTCACAACTAATTGATTTAATGCTTCGCCACGGCATCGGTGTTCGAGTTACTCACAATTATCAAATTCATGAGCTCGATCAGAACTATTTTGACGAGAGTGATTGAAATAGGATTGCGCTCAGCGGAAAATGATCCTTGTTACACGGTTGAAGAGGTCAGCGGCAAAATTGAGCAATCCGTCATCCTGAGCTTGTCGAAGGATCAGCTTCCGATAAGTCCACACTTGCAGGGTGCGCGGACGTCTTCCGGGGGCTGATCCTTCGACAAGCTCAGGATGACGGCTGCTTAGAGAATGACTTTCTTTTACATTTCTCAAATCTGGATTATTTTGTTCTTCCCATCGCCCAATCGTTCAAGGGCCGTTAACCTTCAGGAAAAGATGCCCACTCCCTTGATCCATAGCCAAAAGCTCTATCCCTAAAATCCATGTCTAAAACATTTGAAAATAAAGTTGTTCTCATCACCGGCGGAACCAGCGGTATTGGCCGCGTCACGGCAATTGCCTTCGCCCGCGAAGGCGCAAAAGTCGTCGTCTCGGGCCGACGCAAAGCCGAAGGCGCGGAAACCGTCGCGCTCGTCGAAAAGGCCGGCGGCAAAGGCCTCTTCGTCCAGGGCGATGTCTCCGACGAAGCCCAGGTCAAGGCGCTCGTCCAAACCGTTGTCGATCAATTTGGCCGGCTCGATATCGCCTTCAACAACGCCGGGATCGAGGGTTCGCCAGGCCCGCTGGTCGATGCCACGGTCGAGCACTACGCCAAGGTTTTCGACATCAACGTCAAAGGCATTTTCCTGTCCATGAAGTACGAGATTCCCGCCATGCTCAAGACGGGCGGTGGCTCCATCGTCAACACCTCCTCAATCCTGGGCAGCATCGGGATGCCCGGCATGAGCCTCTACTGCGGCACCAAGCACGCCATCATTGGCCTGACGAAAGTGGCCGCACTCGAACATGCCAAGGAAGGCATCCGCGTGAACACGGTCTCTCCCGCCGTCACCGAGACCGAAATGCTCGAACGCTTCGTCGGCCCCGCCTCACCCGATAACGAACAGCGCAAGCATCTCGCGGGACTCCATCCCATTGGTCGCATCGGCACATCCGAGGAAATTGCCGCAGCCGTGCTCTACCTCTGTTCCCCCGGTGCCTCGTTTGTCACCGGTCACGACCTCCGAATCGATGGCGGTCTCACCGTTGCATGAGTAGATTTTCTGCGCAACTCCATCCGCATCTAATGGTTTAATGGATATGCTTGAGCCACTCCCTTCCTCCCAATGGAATGAGGTAACTGCGGCTCATTTGCTGAATCGCGCCGGGTTTGGCGGCAGCCCCCAGGACGTCGATAACCTTCACAAGATGGGGTTGGATCATGCGGTATCGTGGTTCATCGACTACGAAAAAATCGAGGACGAGACACCGTCGCCGGACTGGGCGCACCCCGATCCGCAATTACTTGCCGCCCGCGAAGCCATCCGCAGAGCCGCCGATCCCGAGACCAAAAAAGCACTGCAAAAGGCGCAAAATACCGCCGAATATGTGCAAATGGCGGATCTCCGTTACTGGTGGATTCGTCGCATGGCCCTCGGCCCGCGTCCCTTCCAGGAAAAGATGACCCTTTTCTGGCATGGCAACTTTGCCACCAGTTTTGAAAAAGTCCGGATGCCCTATTTCCTCTGGCTCCAAAATGAGACCTTCCGGCAAAACGCCACGGGCAATTTCAATAAGTTGCTCATCGCCGTGTCCGAGGATCCGGCCATGCTCCAGTATCTCGACGGCGCCAACAGCAACAAAAACAAACCCAACGAAAATTTTGCCCGTGAAGTGATGGAGCTTTTCACGCTCGGCGAAGGCCATTACACCGAGCAGGACATCCAGCAGGCCGCGAAGGCCTACACCGGCTGGGGGTTCAGCGCCGACAGGCTTCATTACGAATATCATCCCAAAAATCACGATGACGGTCCCAAGACGGTCTTTGGCCAGACAGGCAATTTTACCGGCGAAGATGTTCTCAACATCATTTGCAAGAACCCCCAGTGCGCCAGATACATCTCGGGAAAAATCTGGCGCTTCTTCGTCCAGGACCAGCCCCCGCAAGCAGTCGTCGATGCCCTCGCCAAGGAATTTCAAGGCCACGACATGGATCTCAAGCACCTCATGGGCGTGATTTTCCGTTCCAGGGAATTCTACGCTCCCGACGTCATCCGCGCCCAAATCAAAAGTCCCGTGCAATGGCTGATCGCCGCCGCACGCCAGCTTCAGGCTCCCCTGCCCATGCAACCGATGACGCTGGTGATGTTGTCTTCGCTCGGCCAGGAATTATTTCAACCGCCGAATGTCAAAGGCTGGGACGGAGGCATCGCCTGGATCACCACCAATAATCTTTTGGATCGTTACAATTTCGCCGCCACTTTGGTCGAGGGCCAGCGTGTGCCGATGCCCGGCCTGGTCAACCGCATGAAGGGCCTCATGAACAGCATGGGAGAACCGGGACTCATGGAGATCGTTCCCGCCGATGTGAAATCCCTTTTCGGACCGGAGGAATTGAACACGCCTGAAAACTTCCTCGCCGCCCTGCAACGGCGGTTTCTTGATGGCACGCTCAAAGCCCAGCGCCTGACTCCTCTTCGCGATTTCCTCAAAGGCCGATCCCCGATTGAAGAAGCGGATATCCGCAAGGCTATCCGATTACTGATGAGCACACCCGAGTATCAACTCACCTAACCCCCACGCCTATGAACCCTCCCCTCCTGACCACCCGCCGCAACTTCCTTCGCACGACGCTTCTTGGTGGGGCACTTACGTGGACAGTGCCCAACTTCGTCGCGCAGACTTTCAGCGCGCTTCACGCTGCTGCGGACGGTTCCCTCACCCAGATTGCCACCGGCAAGGACAGCCCCATTCTTGTGCTTATCCAGCTCGCCGGGGGCAACGATGGCCTCAATGCCGTTATTCCCTATACGAACGATTTCTATTACAAAGCGCGTCCTACGATTTCCATTCCGGCGGCGCAAGCGCTTCGCCTTAATGATACCCTGGGACTAAATCCCGCCCTTGCCGGCTTCAAAAATCTCTTCGATGCCGGACATCTTTCCGTCGTCAATGGCATCGGTTACCCCAATCCCAATCGCAGTCACTTCCGCGCGACCGAAATCTGGCAGACTGGCAGCGATTCGGAAAAATATCTGACCGACGGCTGGCTGGGACGCTACTTCGACAATGCCTGCGCCGGGTGCGATCCCACGGTTGCGATCAATATCGGACCGCGACTTCCCCAGGCTTTTGCTTCTCACAATCCCACTGGCATCAGCCTCGAAAATCCCGAAAGTTACCGTTTCATGGGCGCTGGAAAAAATGATGACGAGGAGTTGGCTTACCGCAGCATGTTCACAACCGGCCCGGATGAGACGGCATCGTCAGGCGGAAGTATCAGCATGGTTTCCGGAACGGTGACGCTCCAAAACGGCCAGAGCGCGGTCGATTTCCTTGAGCGCACTTCCATGGACGCGCAGGTAAGCTCGGATAAAATCCGCGCCATCGCTGGCAAGACCAAGAACAACGCGGTTTACCCAAGATCGGGTCTTTCCAATAACCTGCAACTTGTGGCGCGGCTCATCGCGGGCGGTCTTCCCACCCGCATCTTCTACGTTTCCCAAGGCGGTTACGATACCCACACCCAGCAGCGCGGCGGACAGGATGCCCGTCTCAAGGAACTGGGCGATTCCGTGAAAGCCTTCACCGATGACCTGACCGCCATGGGCATGTTCGATCGCGTGATGATCATGACCTTCAGCGAATTCGGTCGGCGCGTGAATGAAAACGGCAGCCGGGGCACCGATCACGGCGCAGCCGCCCCGATGTTCCTGGTCGGATCGAAAATCAAGTCGGGACTGCTCGGTGCCGAGCCCAGCCTCGCACCTGCCGATCTCAAGGATGGTGACATCCAGTACAACACCGATTTCCGCAGCGTCTATGCCAGCATCCTCCAAAACTGGCTGAATACGCCCTCCGTGCCAATTCTCGGACGCCAGTTCGATACACTTCCGATTATTGGGTGAATGTAACGAACCCCGGAGCAAGCTCCGGGGCATTTCAGAGGTAGCCGCCGATGGCCCTATCGGCGGTGCCTCCCTCCGTGGTAGCCGTCGACCTCCGGGCGACGGTTCGGAAAATTCCCGCGCTCGGAGATCGCGGGCTACCCATAAGCCGAAGCAAGCTTCAGGGAATTACACCCAAGAGATTAAATTCACGCATCGATCCGCGTACTGAACTGACGCAGGAACCGGACATCGTTGTCGGTGAAGAAACGGAGATCGGGGATACCGTGGCGCATGATCGCGATGCGCTCGATGCCAAATCCAAACGCATAACCGGTATAACGCTCGGAATCGTAACCGACTTGCCGGAACACTTCGGGATCGACCATGCCACAGCCACAAATTTCCAGCCATTCACGGCCCTTGACCTGACTACCCGTCCGCGAGCAATCGACCTCGAAGCTCGGTTCGGTGAAGGGAAAGAAGTGAGGGCGGAAGCGAAACTTCAAATCCTCGCCCAGCAATTCCCGGAAGAAATATTCGAGCGTTCCCTTCAGATCCGCCAACGTCACGCCTTCATCGACGACCAGCCCCTCCATCTGGAAAAAAGACATCCCATGCGTCGCGTCAATTTCGTCCCGGCGATAGCAACGGCCTGGCGCGATGATCCGCACTGGCGGTTGTCGCTCCAGCATGGTGCGAATTTGCACGGTGGAGGTCTGCGTCCGCATCAAACGGCGACCGCCCTTGCTCTTCCCGTCGAGACCGCAACTCGGCGCAAGTCCATCTTCCTTGAGATAAAAAGTATCCTGTTCGTTGCGCGCCGGATGATCCTGTGGCGTATTCAGGGCATCAAAATTAAAAACCTCGTTTTCAATGTCGGGGCCATCCGCCAGGGCAAAACCGAGTCGCCTAAAAATCTCAATCGCACGATCACGCACTTGAAGAACCGGATGCAACGAACCCGGAGCTTCGTAACGTCCCGGCAGGGTCGGATCAAAATCAGCCGCGTCCGCAGCAGCGGTCAATTCCGTTTTGCGTGAATCAAAAGCGGCCTGAACCGCATTCTTCGTCTCGTTGGCAGCCTTGCCCACCACGGGGCGTTGCTCCTTCGGAACAGAGGCCATCTTCTCCAGGAGAAGAGGAAGCGCGCCGTTACGCGCGAGATACCGGATGCGCACTGCTTCCAGCGCCTCGGCATCAGCGGCACCGGCAATGGCAGCTAAAATTTGTTCTTTGAGGGAAAGGATTTCGTCTTGCATGAAAATAGGGAGATAAAAGGGACACCGACAAGTAACAGAAAATCAGGAATAGGCTCCCTTGTGCAAATGAAATCGCATAGACAAACCATTCCCTCCGTGAGCAACGGAGTATTAAAGGTAGCCGTTGCGCGCCGCGCGACGGAAGAAAAACCACCGACCGTCGCAGGGCCTGCGACGGCTACCAACTGCACGTCGCAAGCGATGAAGAATTAGACCCAACGAGATTAAAAGTCTTTCCAAGCTGACACCCCTTTCTAGCATCTCATCAATGGCTCAAGTTGTCCCTTCTGGCTGGGCTGAAACAGATCATGCCCTGACCCGAACGATCCAGCGAACCGATTTTGTGGAAGCGCTGGCCCTGGTCTTGGAGATTGCCAAGCTGGCTGAAGCAGCCGATCATCACCCGGACATCGATATCCGCTATCGAACGGTGCATCTCAGCCTTTCCACCCACGACGCTGGGAATAAAATCACCGCCAAGGATTTCGCACTCGCTCAAAAAATCAACGATCTCAACGAGAACGCAATCCGCACAACCAGCGACGAGCTGCGCAAGAAGTTTGCCGCCTGACTCTCCTTTAAAAACACATGAAATCCTTTAATTTTTTCTCTCTCTTCCAAAAATCGATTCTCGCGATGGCTGGCATCGTATTTTTTGGCGTAATTCCGCTTCACGCCGACCTCAACAGCGACCTGGCCTTCACCGCTTTCAGCAACGTCGATGTCAATGCCATGGCGGGCGGCAAAGTCTTGCAGGAACGCGGTGGCCTGATCGACTTCATGCGCGGCATCACCACCCAATCGCTTTACATCATCAACGCCTCGCCAACCCAGGTGCAGGACAAGCTGCTTCACTGGAACCCGGCGGCCCATTCTGAATTACAGGTCTGGATTCATAAATCGCTTCCGGCCAAGCCAACCGCAGCCGATTTTTCCGGGCTACAAGGCCTTCCCAACAATAGCTCCGTTGCCTCTCTCATCAATGCCACGGCAAAACTCGATCCCGCGAATCCCTCCCTTCAACTCAGCAAAAGCGAAGCGCAACTGATCACATCACTTCGTTCACAGACCAAGGACAAAAAAGCTCTCGCGGTTGATTTCTGGAGTCAGGTCCTGGCAGGACGTGCCTCTCATTTTCTTGGCGGCAATGCCAGTGCCGACAATTATGTGGTCAGTGGCGGCGATATCCAGCCTTTGAGCGAAATCAAAAGCCTCTTCCACACCAACGCCAAGGTTTACCAGCAATACCAGGCGCTTCTCAGCCAGACGCCAGTGGAAGCCTCGACCAAGGCCACCCCCGCCGATCTCTACTACGATAGCTTTGACGTGGAAGGATCAGCCGCCCTGGGCACCGGAGCGGTTTATCAGCTCGTTAACGGGAATTCCATCCAGTCCGCCGATATTGAGTATTATGTCTGTTCCGGCGTTTATACCTCCGTCGAGCTTGAACAACTCTGGCCCATCACGGTAAACGGCAAAGTTGAAACGCTGGTCTGGCGCGAAGACCTCGTCTCCACCTCAAATGTTGCCTACCTTCACGGGACGGAACGATTGGCTTCCGGCATGATCATGCTTCAGGATGTTAAGCAGGGAATTGACGCCTTTCGCTCCGAGTTCAAGAAGCCTTAAGTTCTTCTCGGCCAAACTTTTGCTTTGTTTTTACCAGAAATTCTGTCTTTACTATCCTCGAGTCTATGAAATCTAGTTTTGCCCCCGTTTTATTGGCCGCTGCATTCTGCGCCTTGATGGCTAACGGCCTGCAAGCATCGGACGATGGCAAGGACTCTCTCGCTCCTTCAGTTACCCCCTCCCCGAAAATCCCCATTTCACAGGAATTTACCCTGGAAAGCAGTTACACGGGCAAGTCGATCACGAAACAGGGCAGCGCCGAAATCGGTGGCGTGGACAACATCAATTCCCATTTCAATTATGTGATTTCACCCCAAATCAGGGATGGCGTTCTTCTCCGTTTTGGAGTCGATTCAGAACGCAATTCCTTTGGACTCCCTCCAAACGCCGCGTTGCCCAATACCCTTCAATCAATCAATGCGATCATCGGTGCGGATGTCACCCCCAGCGACAAGATTCTTATTCGCGCCGAGCTTCACCCCGGTATCTTCAGCGATTTCGTCAATGTAACCGGAAATGACTTCGACATGCCGGTGCAAATTGGCGGAACCTATCTTTGGAGCAAGGATTTCCAGATCATCGTTGGAATGCAGATCGATCTAAAATCAAGCTACCCGATAATCGCCGTGCCCGGCTTCCGCTGGCAAATTGACAACAAATGGGTGCTCTCTGCGATTCCGCCCAAGCCGCAGTTGCAATATCAGCTCAATAACAGCCTCACCCTTTACACTGGCGCTGAAGTTCTCGGCGGAACCTATCGCGTCAATAATGGTTTCGGCAGTAATCACGGCCATATCACCCCGGCGGCAAACAATTTAAACGGTCAGATTGTCGATTTCACCGAGATTCGCATCGGAGCGGGATTCACGTGGAAATTCACTCCCAATATGAGCCTCGATATTTCGGGTGGTTACATGCCCTACCGCGAATTTGATTTCCATGAAGACCATATCGGATTCGATCATCACGACACGATCTTCCACAACAATATCGGTGACGGTGCACCCTATGCCGCCATCGGCCTGAGTGGCTCGTTCTAAGTTTAAGTCACTTCGACTTCTGGAAACGGAAAGCTTCCAGATTACTCCATCACCTCTGCAAAACAGCCAGGTAATGATCCATCATGTGGCGATGCTCCGTATCATCGCGCTTCACATAACAGTTGCGCAGATTAATCAACAAGCGATGCATCGTCTGCAAAGGCGTACAGGCCTTGGCTAAATAGGGCCGTTGTCGCTCCGGAATTTCAGACGCGATCAGCTCCCATTCTCCATCGGTCAAAATACGGCCTTTATAATAAGGATCAAAAATAACATTGTCCAATCGAGCCAGGAAATGGCCCGGAGCTCCAATGCCCTCGACCGGAATATGGAGACGCATCCCCACCAGCATATAAATCAAGGTCAGCGTGATGGGCAACCCGCTACGAAACTCCATGACCCAGGGCAGATGACCGTTGCGGGGATGGTAATAATCATGGCTATTACCCGACAGCCCAACTTCCGAGCCCAGGTAACGAGCCATGCATTTCACTTTTTCAAGCGACGTGGCGTTGGGTTTGATGAGCTTCCCCAGTTCATTCGCCCATATATCCAACTGGCGTTTATAAGGGCCACCATTAAAGCCTGGTTGTTCCGCCCGGGCGAAATCCCAGCAAAGCTCCTCCAACTGACTAAGTGTCCTGAGCTTCGCCAAGCCGCGAGAAATATCACCCAAAGCCTTCGAGGCTTCGATCTCATGGATGACTTCCCGCATGCTTTCTTTCGCGGGCCCCGTCAGCAAAGTCATCAACTCCTGATATTCAGGCACACGGGCGTGACCACCCTCAATCAGCTTCCCCTTGACCAACCCAACAGTCGTGGCATCCCCGTCTTGCAGGAGAGAGACCAAGGCTTGTTGTTGGGATGTCTTCATGGGAGTGATTTTATCTTTTTAACGTGATCGGGGTGGAGACAACTTCGCCGTGATCGGCGCAGGGTGCATTAATCGGAACATCGGTTGGGGCATGATCCTTCGAGACGACCGCATTCTGGATAAGCCATTTTTCCAATTCTTCACCGCTGATATCGGGCAGCATCTTGCCATTGACTTCAACGCAGGGAGAAAGTTCCTGGCCGCTCTTTTGAATCATTTCCATCCGTTGATGCGAATCGTTCCAGATGTCCCGGTCTTCAAAAGGAAGCTCGTATTTGCGCAATACCGCGCGAACACCCTGACTCCAACCGCAGAAGGGTTTTAAATATGCAATAATGTTTGGTTTTTCCATGCGCGTATCTTACTGCGGTTTCCTTGCCACAGCAACCAGACTCATCGCATATAAGATGCCAGTTTTTTCAGGTTCGCTACATCCTCGTGCATGTCCTCACTTTTTGGCGTCTCCAACACCTTGGGTATCGAGGCCCATCGCGGGTCCTGCACAATCCACTTGAAACAATCGAGGCCGATTTCTCCTAGGCCAAGGTGCTCATGACGATCGACACGCTTACCCAAGGGTACCTTGGAATCGTTCAAATGCAGAGCGAGAACGCACTTCGTCCCAAGTAGCTTTTCCACCTGCGCCACGGTCTCTTCATAGCCTTCCCGGGTCTTCACGTTGTAACCGGCCGCGTATAAGTGTGCAGTATCCAGACACGTTCCAAATCTTTTTTCATTCGAGACATTTTCCATTAGCCAACTCAAGTGTTCCAGCCTGTAACCTAGTGCCTTCCCCTGCCCCGCTGTTATCTCCAAAGCCATCCGACAACGGAATCCAGAAGTAGTGTTAATAATTTCGTTAAGGCCTTGAACAATCCGGCGCAACCCAGCTTCCTCCCCTGCCCCGCCATGGCTGCCCGGATGCATAACAATAAACGGCAGACCCAATGCCTCCGCCCGTTCCAGTTCGGCAGTCATCGATTTAACAGATGTGGAAAACATCGTCGCATCCTGGCTGGCCAAATTGATGAGATAGGAATTGTGCGCAAAGAAATAGATTCCCGATGCTGCCTGCGCGGCGCGAAATTGTTTAATTTCAGATTCGGCCAGTGGAGGCGCAAACCATTGCTTGTTGTTTTTCACGAAAATCTGTGCCGCCGTGAAACCACAGGCCTGGGCCCGGGGAATCGCCTGCGAGACACCGCCGCTCGTCGAGGTATGAGCGCCGATAAGAACCCCGGCAGGGATTTGCAGGGAAGGAACCTTTTTGTCGGGTGTTTTTCTGCCCGAGTTTTTTGATTTGGCGATCGTGATTTTAGGATTCATTTTGAGATAGCTTCCATTAAAAACCAGTCATCCCGAGCTTGTCGAGGGATCAGACACGCATTGGCTATCCAATAGACTGAACGGATGCAGAAAACCAACCAATCCCAAGCTCTTTAATTTGCTGCTTCTTCACTACGCATCTGATCCCTCGACAAGCTCGGGATGACAAACAACCTTAATGCTCCATGCGAAGAACGACTTCGCCCTTGAGGATTTTTACGCAGCAGGTCAGGCGATATTTCTCCGGATCCTTGTTCCATTGATCGAGCACATTCAACTCTTCATCGGTGGGCGGCTCAAGATTTTCCATTCCCGAATCGACGGTAACGGCACAGGTGCCGCAGGAACAATTAAAACAGCCTGCCTCCATTTCAACTCCCGCCTCCTCACCAGCATCGAGAAGCAGGGTACCAGCGGGAACTTCGGCAGATTGACCACCGGGGAGAAGTGTAACTTTAGGCATAGATCCAAATAATTGCTGAACATCATGGGCGAGCCGCAGCGCAACTCGCCCCATGATCCATTTATAGGGTAGAGACTTCGCGTCAGGAAACAAATTCAACCCAAAAAATCAAACCTCCCGGTCAACGTCTCTTCAAGCCTCATTATACCATGTCATTTTGCTTGATGGGCATGGGCAAAGAAATATCGTCGTCTGGCATAACCCATGCTTAAAGGTTGGAGCGCTTGATCATGCAACCTCCCACAAAATCACCCAAGAAATTAAGTAGTAAAAAACCAGCCAGCAAGGTTGCGCCCAAGGAACCTCTCGGCAAAGCAACCTCCGAGCAGATGTACCGGAGTATTTTCGAGAATGCCATCGAAGGTATTTTTCAGACAACCCCCACGGGCCAGTACATCAATGTCAATCCAGCCCTGGCAAAAATGTATGGCTATGATTCTCCGGAGGATCTGGTCGAGGGACTGACGCACATCGACAATCAACTTTACGTTGATCCAAGCCGTCGAGCCGATTTCGTCAAGCTCATGCGCGAACATGGCATTGTTCGCAGCTTCGAATCGGAAATTTACTGCAAGGACAAATCGATCATTTGGATTTCTGAGAATGCGCGCGCCGTGCTCGATAAAAGCGGGAAACTGCAATATTACGAAGGCATGGTTGAAGACATCACGGAGCGTAAACGGCTTGAAACGGCGCTTCAGGCCGCGAAGATTGCCGCCGAGGCAGCCAATCGCATGAAGAGCGAGTTCCTGGCCAACATGAGCCATGAAATTCGGACCCCCATGAACGGCGTCATCGGCATGACCGACCTGCTGCTGATGACTGAGATGACCCCCGAGCAACGTGACTTCGCCAATACCGTGCGTATCAGTGGCGAGGCATTGCTGACCGTTATCAACGACATTCTCGATTTTTCCAAAATCGAGGCGGGAAAGCTCGACCTGGAAATCATCGACTTTAATCTCCGCGAAGCCATCGACAGCACCCTGGATCTGCTCGCCGCGCAGGCGCATAGTAAAGGTCTCGAACTTGCCGCCTTCATCAGGCCTGAGGTTCCCGTTCATCTTTGCGGTGATCCCGGTCGCCTGCGCCAAATCGTCAACAACCTCGTCGGCAATGCGGTCAAGTTCACTTCAGAAGGAGAAGTCATCGTCACCGTTTCCCGGGTCAAAGAAACGGACAGGAATGTCATACTCCGTTTCGAAGTCAGGGACACGGGTATCGGACTTAACGATGAAACAAAAGCCCGGCTCTTTCAGGCTTTCAGCCAGGCCGATGGCTCGACGACTCGAAAGTATGGCGGAACGGGGCTCGGCCTTGTCATCTCCAAAAGATTGGTGGAATTAATGAACGGCCAGATCGGCGTGGAGAGTGTTCTCGGTAAAGGCACCACTTTTAGTTTTACCGTTGAATTTGAAAAGCAGCCGGAAAACATCAAGCCCAGCTCCCCTCACGATTTGGCGAATCTCCATCTCCTGATCGTCGATGACAACGCGACCAACCGCGAAATCCTCACCCATTACGCGCAAGCCTGGAAAATGCCAAATAATTGTGCTGAAAACGGGGAAATGGCCCTGAAAATGTTAAGGAACGCCGCATCAACCAATCCTTACGACCTGGCGATTCTCGACATGCAGATGCCGCAAATGGATGGACTGATGCTCGCGCATGCCATCAAGAAAGATCCGACCATTGCCGCCACTCGATTGGTCATGTTGACGTCGCTCGGCAACCATCTCGATGGCGCGGCAATGAAGGCTGCAGGAATCGAAGCTTGCGTGCTCAAACCTGTAAAGCAGGCGCGGCTATTCGACCGACTGGCCCAGGTCATGACCGGGCATCTCCCGATGAAAGCGGTAAAAGCCTCCACGCCGGAACCGCAAAAGCCCGAATCGAGCAGCGTCCGCATCCTCCTGGCCGAGGATAACAGCATCAACCAGATGGTCGCCCTGGGTTTGTTGCAAAAACTCGGCTACACCGCTGACACGGCGATCAACGGAGTCGAGGTCATCGCGGCCCTCGAACAAAAAACCTACGACATTATTTTGATGGATTGCCAGATGCCTGAATTGGACGGCTATGAAACTACGCAACGCATCCGTGCCGGCAAAAAGCACCTTTCGATGCGGATCATCGCCATGACCGCAAATGCCCTGCGCGGTGAAAGTGAGCGGTGCCTCGCCGTCGGCATGGACGATTACCTCAGCAAACCGGTAAGACTGGAAACCCTTCGCACCATGCTGACCCGCTGGATCCCGGAGCCTTCTCGGGCAAATTAGAAGATCGGGAGCAGCCACTGAATTTTCCTCCCAAAAATGGGATTTCACACTTCTCCATCCTGAGCTTGTCGAGGAATCAGCCTCCGCTAATCTACATCTGTAGGAAGAGGCATACGCTTTCTGGAAGCTGATCCCTCGACAAGCCCGGGATGACAGGACGATTATCTGAAGGCAATATTTTCATGGCAAGGACACGGAAAAGGGTAGAGTAAAACCATGAGAAACCTGAATTTGGCGCATCTCAGTCGGCGCGGGTTATTTCGCATCAGCGCGGCGATTGCCATTCTTTGTCTTTTCACAAGCTGCAGCCGTACCGCACCTATTCGCGTTCTCGGTTATGTCGAGGGAGAATTTGTATATGTCTCATCCCCACTGGCAGGCCCGTTGCAAACCCTGAATGTGCAGCGTGGGGCGCAGGTAAAGGCGGGCGATCCGCTTTTCGTGCTGGATAGCACCGTCGAAAAAGCCTTGCGGGATCAGGCCCAGGTGTCGCTCACCTTTTCAGAGCAGGATTTTAAGCGGCAGGAACAACTCGTCCTCACTCCCGGCTCATCGGCCGTGCGCGACCTTCAACTTTCCCGTGAAGCGCGCGACCTCGACAACCAACGACTGACGCAAGCTCAGTGGAATTATGCGGAAAAGGCCCAGTCCGCACCTCAAGCTGGCCTGGTCTTCGACACACTATATCGCGAAGGTGAATGGGTTGCAGCGGGGCATCCGGTGGTTGTTTTGTTACCGCCGCAAAACATCGAAGTTCGCGCCTTCGTGACGGAAAAACAGCGTGGCACCATTCATTCCGGCGATAAGGCCCAGGTTTTTGTAGATGGCATTAGCAAACCTTTTGTCGGAAAAGTCGCCTACCTTTTTCCCCAGGCCGAATACACGCCTCCGGTTATCTACAGCGAAGAGAATCGCAGCAAACTGGTTTACATGATCGAAATCACTTTTGACCCCGACGTTGCCGTGAACCTGCATCCCGGCCAGCCCGTGGATGTAGAAATCGGCTTTTGATTTATGGCCGATGACTTCGCCATCGATGTCAAAGGCATGACGAAAAGTTTTGGCGAACGCAAGGTCGTCAACCATATCGATCTTCAGGTTCGTGCCGGTGAAATCTATGGCTTTCTTGGCCCCAACGGGAGCGGCAAGACAACTTTCATTCGGATGCTTTGCGGCCTGCTTCGCTCCGACGAAGGCAGCGGAACCTGCCTGGGATATGACGTCATCAAGCAAAGCGATTCCATCAAGCGGGAGGTCGGTTACATGACCCAGCGATTCAGCTTTTACGAAGATCTAAGCATAGCCGAGAACCTCGATTTCGTCGCCCGCATGTATGGCATGAAAAACCGGAAGGAAGCCGTGCAAAAGAGCCTCGAACACCTCGGGCTGGCTGAGCGACAAAAACAATTGGCTGGCGAGCTTTCGGGCGGTTGGAAACAGCGGATGGCACTGGCCGCCTGCTTGATTCACAAACCGAAACTGCTTCTGCTCGACGAACCGACGGCGGGTGTCGATCCCAAGGCGCGACGTGAATTTTGGGAACAGATTCACCAATTGGCGGCTGAAGGCCTGACTTTCCTGATCACCACGCACTACATGGATGAAGCTGAGCAATGCCATCGGCTCGCTTACATCTCTTATGGCAATCTGCTCGCGCACGGCACGGTGGATGAAGTGATTAAATTAGCGGGACTGACCACCTGGTCGGTTCGCGGCCCCGACTTGCTCCCTCTTGTCGCGCAACTTCGCAACAAACCCGGCGTACAGCAGGCCATTGCCTTTGGTAATATGTTGCATGTGAGCGGAGATGATCCCGCTGCGCTCGAACAAGCCATCGCACCGTTCCGCAGGGAACCTTACCAATGGCAGCAAATCCCCTCCGGGCTCGAGGATGTTTTCATCCATCTCATGGAAAATTCAAAGGACAACTATTCATCATGAAAGGGTGGCCCAATTTTTCGTTCGAGCGATTTTGGGGAATCGTCGTCAAGGAATTCATCCAGATGCGCCGTGACCGCCTAACCTTCGCGATGATGGTCGGCGTTCCGTTGCTTCAGCTTCTTCTTTTCGGTTTTGCCATTAACGTGAATCCGAAGCACCTCCCGACCGAGGTACTACTTGGCGATAATGGCCCGCAAGGTCGTACTTTGCTCTACGCGCTCAAGAATACTTCTTATTTCGACTTTGTGCGGCTGCTTAAAACTGAGGCAGAGGGACAGGACGCGCTTGCTCGGGGCGAGGCACAATTTGTCATCAGCATTCCGGAAAATTTCTCCCGCGACCTGCTGCGCGGAGACCGGCCTTCCATCCTGATTGAGGCCGACGCGACCGATCCCGTGGCGACAGGCTACGCCCTCGGTTCCTTGAATACTCTCGTGAACACCGCCTTGCAAAGTGATCTCAAGGGTCCCCTCGCCTATCTCAACGGGACGAGCGGCCCTTTCGATCTGCGCGTTCATGCGCTCTACAACCCGGAAGTGAATACCCAGTACAACATCGTGCCCGGACTCCTGGGCGTTATTCTCACCATGACTATGATCATGATCACCGGATTGGCCATCACCCGAGAACGCGAACGCGGCACGATGGAGAATCTTCTCTCCATGCCGACGCGCCCGCTGGAAGTCCTGGTCGGCAAAATCACTCCCTACATCTTGGTGGGCTACGTCCAGTTGGGATTGATCCTCATCATGGCGCACTTTCTTTTTCAGGTGCCTGTACACGGCAGCGTCCTTCTTTTGCTCACCTCTGCCCTGGTGTTTATTGCGGCAAACCTTGCCATGGGCATCATGTTTTCCACCTTGGCCAAAAATCAGCTTCAGGCCATGCAGATGGCGTTTTTTGTCTTTCTCCCCTCGATCCTTCTTTCCGGCTACCTGTTTCCGTTCCGGGGTATGCCGGTCTGGGCGCAGGCGATTGGTGAAGTCTTGCCTCTGACCCATTTTTTACGCATCGCCCGCGGCATTCTCCTGAAAGGCAACGGCCTTCAGGATGTCGTCCCTGAACTTTGGCCCATCGCGCTATTTGCCGCCGTCACCCTGACCATCGGCGTGAAGCGTTATCGCCAGACGTTGGATTGAGGTACTTTAGGGTTGGCAATCGGAGTGGCCTGATTTGAATTTGCAAGCGTGGATAATGCTTTGCCTTCAACGCATCCGTCATCCCGAGCTTGTCGAGGGATCAGACACGTAACCGAACAAGCGATTAATGGGAAACATCGGATTAGTTAGCTTTTCGTGCTCATCCAACTTGGTCGGCAATGAAAGCGTGTCTGATCCCTCGACAAGCTCGGGATGACGGAACGTTTTTACCCATGTAAATTCCGTTAATTCCGTAATTCCGTCAAAAAATCAGCGACGGTCATAGACCGCCGCTACACTAATAAATTCAGCTACCACTCCAGAACCGTGCTGGCCCAGGTCAGGCCACCACCGAAGGCGACCATCAGAATCAAATCTCCCTGCTTGAGATTTCCGGCCATGCTTGTTTCGTGCAACGCAATCGGCAGGCAGGCTGACGAAGTATTGCCGTACCGATCCAGGTTAATGATGAAATGTTCCATCGAAACGTTCAGTCGCTGGGCAACGGCCTCAATAATTCGGAAATTCGCCTGATGCGGAACGATCCAGCGCAAGTCTTCGGGCTTGCATCCGGCTTTTTCCAGGCAATTTTCCGCCGAGCGATTCATCGCGCTGACCGCATAACGATAAACCTCCTTGCCCGACATTTGTAAAAAATGGAGCCGTTCATCGAGAACCTGATGCGTGATGGGCATGCGACACCCGCCCGCCGGCAGGGAAAGAATTTCCGTCTGCGCACCATCAGCTCCAAGATCGTAAGCCAGCAGGCCACGGGCACCGGGACGATGTTGCAGGATCACAGCACCGGCTCCATCGCCAAAAAGAACGCACGTATTCCTGTCCTGCCAATTGATGATGGAGGAAAGTTTCTCGGCACCAATGACCAGAACGGTCTGATAAGCGCCTGCGGCGACAAACTGCTCCGCTGTAACCAGAGCGTAAAGAAAACCGGAGCACGCGGCCTGCAAATCAAAAGCCGCCGCGCGAGTCGCACCAATCTTGTGTTGGATATGACAGGCCGTGGAGGGGAAAACCGTGTCCGGTGTGCAAGTCGCCACGATAATGAGATCAATGCTTTTGGGATCAATGCCCGACTGTTGCAGAGCCTGTTCGGCGGCGCGCGCACCCATATCTGAAGTGAGTTCGCCCTCGTCGGCGATGCGCCGTTCGCGGATGCCCGTGCGGGTCAATATCCACTCGTCACTGGTGTCGATTATCTTCTCCAAGTCCGCATTCGTCATGACGCGGCTCGGAAGATAAGCCCCCGTGGCGACGATGGAGGCGCTACGTCGCACGGCTTCCGCTGGTTGTGACATCATGGAGGAGTTCCTCATGTTCGGCTATTTCCTTGATGATAAGCGGATTGATCTGCTGCGTCACGGCTTCCCTTGCGACACGGATGGCATTCTTGATCGCCTTCGGCGTGGAATTGCCGTGGGCCTTGATGCAAATACCATTCACACCCAGCAAGGGCATACCCCCGTATTCCTCCGTATTGGTGCGACGGCGGATCGTATAAAAAGCTTCCTTGGCCAGTAAAGCCCCGGCCTGACGAACCAGGTCCTTTTTTAATTCGCGCTTAAGCCAGGAAAAAATTGCACCGGCGAGGCTTTCCGAAGTCTTGAGAATGACATTGCCCACAAAACCGTCACAGACCACGACATCGACCGGCTTGTTGAATAAATCGTGACCTTCGACATTACCGATAAAATTAATTTTAGCCTTGGAAAGCGCCTTGTAAGCCTCCTTGGTCAATTCGTTCCCCTTCCCGGCCTCCGACCCGATGCTCATCAATCCAACCCGGGGATTCTTGCGTCCCATCACCTCGCGGGAATAGACGGAGCCCATGATGCCAAATTGAAGCAAGTGCTTGGGTTCGGAATCGACATTGGCCCCAGCATCAATCAACAGGAAAAGATTCGTCTCGGTGGGCATGATTGTCGCGATGCCCGGACGATCAATCCCCGGCAGGGTGCGAAGCTTCACCTTGGAAGCGGCAACAAATGCGCCGGTGTGCCCGGCGGAAACCAAGGCATCAGCGCCTCCATCGGCCAGCAACTCAACCGCCCGGGAGATCGACGAATCCTTTTTGCGTCGCACGGCATCGATCGCGCTGTCGGACATATCGACCACCTGGCTGGCATGATGGATCGAAAAGCGTTTGGCCAGGACTGGGCCAGCTTTGAGATCGGCGAGTTCTTTTTCTATGCGCGGCTGATCACCGACAAAAATAATCTCGACGTCGGGGTACTTCCGCAGCGCCTCCAAGGCACCCGTCACCGTGCTGGTGGGGGCAAAGTCCCCGCCCATGGCATCCAAAGCGATCTTCATGCGGAGAAAGTGGGATCAATCCGCGACAATGCGAGGCATTCGACCCACTCGACTACTCTTCGACCGTGCGTGAGATGACCTGACGGCCCCGGTACATGCCCGTTTTTTCGTCCACACAATGACCGTGATGACGGTTGCCCGTCTTGGGGTCGATGTAGAGGCCCGGCGATTTCCAGGCGTTGGCGGCCCGGCGTGTGCGCAGGCGCATTTTCGATGTTTTGCGTTTAGGAACTCCCATAAATATCTCAATCTTTCGTTTTTATTTTACTCAACGCCTCCCAAACCTCTCCGCTGGCTAGCGAACCGGAAGTTTCAGGGCGCGGTTGGTAAAACTCACCAGTGACCGGGCAACGACCATCCGCGCCCAGCCGACAGGCCGCATTAAGCGGCAGTTCGAGTAAAATATCTTCCCGGATGAAAGGAGTCAAGTCGATGCCGCTGGGGTGGGGAGCCTCAAATAGGTGCTCAACCTGGGTGCGAACCGGCCATGGAAACCAGACGGCACATCTTCCACAGAGGAGAGATAGGGTCGTTTGGAGCCAACCCGTGACCAAAAAATCATCGCCTTCTTTTTGCACAAGAAGCTCGGCCAAAATAGGTTGTTCACCCCGGGCAGCTGGTTCGTTCAGTCCAAGAACCTCGGCGGAAACCTCCCCTTTCAATTCAAGGGGATGCATTTCATCGATCAACGCAGGGACAAAATTCATCGCTTTTCTCCCTGAAATTGTTTCCGCATCGCTTCTTCAACGACGGGCGGTACAAATGAAGAAATATCGCCGCCCAAACGACCGATCTCCTTGATGATCGTCGAACTGAGATAGGTATAGGTATCCCGAGGCATCAGGAAAATCGTTTCGATCTTGTCGGAAAGCTTTCGATTCATCAGCGCCATCTGAAATTCAAATTCAAAATCCGACACCGCCCGGAGTCCGCGCAAGATGGCCCGGGCATCCTGACTCTGGACAAAATCGACCAGCAAACCGCGAAAGATCGTCACCCGTACTTTTCCATTCCAGTCGGCCATGGCCTTTTCAGCCAGCGCCTGACGTTGCTCTAGGGTAAAAAGAGGCTTTTTGGTCGTGTCGGCTGCAATGGCGACCACGACCTCATCGAAAAGTTGCAAGGCGCGGGAAATGACATCGAGATGGCCGTTGGTGATCGGATCGAAAGTACCCGGATAAACAATCCGGCGCAGTCCGGCGCTCACTTCACCCTCTCGATCTCCGCGCCGAGATTGCGCAGCTTCTCGTCGATCTGCTCGTAGCCACGATCAATATGATAGACACGGTTGACTTCCGTGGAACCGCGCGCAACCAGCCCGGCTAGGACAAGCGCCGCCGAAGCGCGCAAATCAGAAGCCATGACCGGCGCTCCGCTTAAATGACCCACTCCGTGAAGAATGGCCGTGGCGCCTTCCAGTTCCACCATTGCCCCCATGCGACGCAATTCACTCAAGTGCATGAAGCGGCTTGGAAAAATCTTTTCCGTGATCGCACTGATGCCCGGAGTCACCGACATCAGCGCGCACATCTGCGCCTGCATATCGGTCGGAAAACCGGGATAAGTTTCGGTGACGAGATCAATGGAACTCAACTTGCGCGTGGAAGAGACATGAACTCCCTTCGCATCGCTTTTGATATGCGCACCGCAAGCCTTCATCCGGTCAATGACATTGACCATGTGATCCGGGTCGGCCCCGGCCAGCAGAACGTCGCCCTGGGTGATAAGCGCCGCGACCATGAAGGTACCCGCCTCGATGCGATCGGGAATGATCGTATGTTCCACGCCACCGAGATGCTCCACGCCTTCAATCTCGATTCGACGCGTTCCCTGCCCCACGATCTTTGCGCCCATCTTCCTGAGGAACTCCGCCAAATCGCGAACTTCCGGTTCACAGGCAGCACTTTCGATAATCGTCAATCCCTTGGCGCGGGTGGCCGCCATCATGATGTTATCGGTGCCAAGAACAGTTGAGCCGAATTTACTGCCCAGAAAAATTTCCTTGCCGACGAGTTCCTTGCTCGTGACATAGACATCGCCGCCTTCCGTGCGTGATTCCGCGCCAAGCATGGCCAGCCCCTTAAGATGAATATCAATGGGGCGATCACCGATAACACAGCCTCCCGGTTCGGAAATCTTCGCGTGTCCGTTTCGGGCAATGATCGGGCCGAGCACGCAGATCGAGGCGCGCATTTTTCGCACGAGATCATACGGAGTCTCCGATTTAACCTTTTCAGCCCGGACGGTGACGGTGCCGTTCTCGAAACTCACCTTGGCCCCAAGCTGAGCCAAAATCTCCAGCATGAAGCGGATATCCGACAGGTTGGGCACATTGTGAATGACACACGTTTCCGGCGTCAACAGGGTCGCCGCCAAAATAGGCAGCGCCGAATTTTTCGAGCCACTGATCGCCACGCGGCCTTTGAGGCGGACGCCACCTTTTACAACTAGTTTATCCATGATATTCAACCACGAGGATTCTCTCGCGTTCCGTAAAATCGGGTAGGATTCGGATTAAAGCGTAACCAGCGCGTTCGCAAAGCGTTTTCGCTTCCCCCGCCTGGCCATCGCCCAGCTCCAAAGCCAGAAAACGTGTCCTACCCGCACTTTGTGAGATTAGCCGACGAATCAAATCGAGTCCATCGGAACCGCCATCCAGCGCCAGGCGCGGCTCGTGGCGCACCTCCCGCATCAGGCCGTCAATTTGGTTCGTTGGTATATAGGGAAGATTTGCCACGATCATCTGAAAACGCTCCGGTAATGAACTGTTCTCCAGTAAATCGCTTTCGAGCAACCGGATATTACTTATTCCTTCGGTATTGCGTCGGGCCTGCGCAAGTGCGCCAGCGGAGACATCCGTCGCGATGATTTCCAATTGAGGAAATTTTTTCGCCAGCGAGAGCGCAAGAATACCCGATCCGGTTCCGACATCCAAAACCGGCAATCCCTCCGGTGTAATCAATTCACTCGCCGCCTGAAAAAGAATTTCCGTTTCGGGACGCGGAATCAGGACATCGGTTGTGATGTGTACGCGATGCCCCGCAAAGGTGGTGACCCCGAGCAGATATTCGAGCGGTTCGCCTTCCCCGCGCCTTTTCACCAGGGGCCGCAACCGGTCAAGCACGGCATCACTTACGGGTTGATCGAACTCGAGATAAAGCTGCATCCGCGTCTTTTGCATGATCTCGGCCAGCATAAGCTCCATCGTCAGCCGCGACGACGGCACCTCATGCTTGGCAAAATAACGCGTGGTGGACTCGATCAGTTCCAGCACGGTCATGGCGTGGCGGTTTCCAATTCCGCAAATTTTTGTTCGAGGGCGTAACTGGCCAGGACGTCAAAAATCTCATCGAGATCGCCCTCCATCACGTAAGCGAGGTTGTAAGAGGTAAAATTAACCCGGTGATCAGTCAACCGGTTCTGGGGGAAATTATAAGTGCGAATCTTTTCGTTGCGGTCACCGGAACCGATCTGGCTTCGGCGATGCTGCGAATACTTGGCCTCTTCCTCAGCCTGTTTCCTTTCCAGCAAACGCGTGCGCAGCACCTTCATCGCCTTGTCGCGATTTTTCAACTGCGAGCGGCCATCCTGGCAACGGACAATCAGCCCGGTGGGATGATGCAAAATTTGAACAGCTGAATCGGTCGTATTGACCCCCTGCCCGCCGGGACCACCCGAGCGACAGACTTCCACGCGAATATCTTCCGGACGGATGACGATATCGACATCCTCCGCTTCGGGCAAAACCGCAACGGTTGCGGTGGAGGTATGCACCCGCCCCTGCGCTTCCGTGGCAGGAACGCGCTGGACACGATGGACGCCGCTTTCGTAACGCATCTTCTTAAAGACATCAGTGCCGTTGATCTGAAAAACGATTTCTTTGACGCCCCCCTTTTCCGAGGGGCTCAGGTCGAGCGTCTCGATCTTCCACCCGACCCGTTCCGCATAACGGGTGTACATCCGGGTGATTTCGGCGGCGAAAAGAGCCGCTTCATCCCCGCCGACACCGGCCCGAATTTCGACGATGGTATTACGTGAATCATTTTCATCGGGCGGAACGATGGCAAACCGGATCGTCTGCTCCGCCTTGGCATAGGTGGGACGAAGCGTCAGCAACTCTTCCTCAGCCATCTCGGCCATTTCGGGATCGGAGGCATTTTTCGCCATTTCCTCGGCCAGCGACAAATCTTTCTTTAACTTGAGCCACGTTTGACTGTCCGCAAGTATCTGCTTCAAGCGCGAGTGCTCCCTCGTCAACTCCTGCGCACGCTGGGGGTTGTCGTACAAATCGGGTCGGGCGAGTTGCTCCTCAAGTTCAGCAAAACGTCGCGAAAACCGGTCGATATGTGGCATTAAATCCATGACGAGGTAAAAACGGTGACCCTACGTGAAAACAAAAAGGGCGCAGACGCCGGATGACGGCAGACTGCGCCCGGGGAACGAAAGCTATTTCTTTGTTGCTGCGGTGGGAGTCCCGAGACGTTTCTCGGTGAGCTTGCTCGCGCCGAAACGACGGGTGAATTTCTCGACGCGACCAGCCGTATCGACAAATTTCTGCTGACCGGTGAAAAAGGGATGACATGCCGCGCAGATACCCAGGCGGATGTTCTGCTTGGTGGAGCGCGTGTGATAGACCGTTCCGCAGGCGCAGACGATCTGGCTTTCCACGTATTCGGGATGGATATTGGGTTTCATGGGAGTCGAGAAACTTATCCCAATTCAACCACAGAGCAAGCACCAATTGATTCGGAACAGGCTCCCGCATTAATCCACCGGGCAGGATCGTTGCATGGAAGCGAAAACTCAGGCAAGTTAACGCCATGATTCCATGGCCCGTCCTACTTCTTTATATCTACGGCATACTCTTGATCGTTGGAGGGCTGATGGGTTACGTGAAGGCAAAAAGCGTTCCCTCGGCCATCGCGGGGCTGATCTGCGGATTATTGGCCATCTTTCTCGGTTACAATTATACGTGGCATTTCGCTCCCTATGCCGCTCTCATTCTCAGCTTGGTTCTTATTTTCATGATGGGCCGCCGCTATCTGCGAACCCGCAAGGCGATGCCCGCCCTGCTCATCGTCATCCTGAGTATCGTGGTGGCCGTGGTACAGATTTACGTTTTGCTTTTCCTGGGCGTGGGACACGACCCTTTATGATATGAACATCCTGCATCCGGACAGCCTCTCCTTCCCGGATATTCAGGCGGCCAATCGCGAAGGCCTGCTCGCCCTTGGCGGCGATCTTTCCGTCCCGCGTCTTCTTCTCGCCTATCGCTCTGGAATTTTCCCATGGACGGACGACCCGCTGACGTGGTGGTCGCCCGATCCGCGCGCCATTTTTGAAATCGAAACTTTCCATCCTCCCAAAAGACTCGAAACCAAGTTGCGCAACCATCCCTTTGAGCTAACCATCGACCGCGATTTCTGCGCCGTGATTCATGCCTGCGCCGAACCCGCCGAGGGCCGTGAATCGACCTGGATCGGCCCGCGTTTTATTGAGGCTTACCTGAAACTTCACCGCCAAGGTCATGCCCACAGTGTCGAAGTCTGGCAGAAAAAAAAGCTGGTCGGCGGAATGTACGGCGTGGCCATCCACGGTTTTTTTGCCGGGGAGTCGATGTTCCATCGCGTCACGGATGCTTCCAAGATCGCCCTGTGTCATCTCATGGATCATCTCCGCACGAAAAAATTCGAGCTTTTCGACACGCAGGTGCTTTCCCCCCTCACGGCACGTCTCGGCGCCATCGAGATCCGGCGATACGATTATCTCGAACGGCTCGCTTCTGCTTTACGCAGTCCTGCTCGATTCTAGTAGTTTACTGAAAAAGGGTAGTGGCTCAGTTAGAATCTAAGCCGACCTATTGATCTCTGCACAACAGACTGACTACGGGACACGGTTATAGCGTTTGAGAGGATTGTCATCACTTTGACTTTCGATGGAAAGTCTCGTTGTCGGTATAGGTGTATGTAAGGCTCACCCTGTTTTTAGACAAAGCTTGTAAACGGCATCGAGCGAACCGACCGGTTGAGTTCCAATGGGTGGCGAATGACAAGACCTCCCCATCCCATTTTACTTCAAAAATGTCAGCAACTTCCCCGTCATTGCCATCGGTTGCTTTGACTCTGAAAGTCGTGCCCTTCGGTGTGACGCTATATTCGACTTCTGAGGCGTACTCGTCCGCGCTGACCCAAATACCGACTAGGCCATGCTCTTTGGTACTTTTTTGATTGGACTTTGGCACGGTAATGACTCCTCTGACTCAGCTAGATTAGCCACCCAAAGGCTTCTTCCAAGCTCCAAACACGGTCGGAGACACCTCTTTCCATTTGACCCGCTACTTAACTGTTACTTTCCTCGCTTCCGCAAGAGAGGTGTGGTAATTATTGAAATCGTTGTAAAACAGGTTTTTTGAAGCAGTAAGCATCGGTTTACCGGAAAAAGAAACAGCATCCATGAGTTCCAAACCACTGATCGGCATCATCGACGACGAGCGCAATATTCAGGCCACGCTCGTCGCCATCCTGGAGCGACACGGTTATTCCGCCATTTCCGCTTTTACCGGTCGCCAGGGATTGCAAATGATCGCCGAGAATACCCCCGACGTGCTTCTCCTCGATTTGGGATTGCCCGACGGCGAAGGGGTCGATCTGCTTCAGACCATCCGCCAGGAGTATCCAAGCCTCCCTGTCATCGTCGTCACGGCGAACGATTCCCTCAACAACGCCATCGCCTCGATCAAGATCGGCGCGTTCCATTTCATCAGCAAACCCTACGTCCCGGAGGAGCTTCTCAGCCTGGTGGCCAAGGCGATCGAGCACCGGGGGTTGCGCCAGGAAACCGTCGTGCTGCGCGCGGAAACCGAACGCCTCAAAAAGCGAGTGCTGCGTGCCGAGTCCCAACTCCGGCCTGTTTTTAAGAATGCGAAGATGTGCGAACTCTTTGAACTCATGGATCAGATCGCCCCAAGCGAGGCCAACGTCCTGGTTGTGGGCGAAAGCGGCGTGGGCAAGGAAATTTTCGCCAATCGTATCCACGAAAAAAGCGCGCGCTCAGCAGGGCCTTTGGTCAAATTGAATTGCGCGGCCTTTCCTCAAAACATGATCGAGGGCGAGTTGTTCGGTTATAAAAAGGGCGCATTCACCGGAGCCAGCCAGGATTTTCCGGGTATGCTCAGTGCCGCAGGCGGAGGAACGCTATTCCTGGATGAAATCGCCGAAATGCCCGTCGATCTTCAGACCCGGTTTTTGCGCGTGTTGCAGGAGCGAGAATTCCGACCCTTGGGCAGCACGCAAATCATGAAGGCCGATTTCCGCCTGGTCTCCGCCAGTAATCGCCAGCCCGAGGAGGTGATCCGTACCGGACGCCTCCGCGAGGATCTTTTTTATCGGTTGAATACTTTCACGCTGAATATCCCCCCTCTGCGTGAGCGAACCGAAGATATCCCCGAGCTTGCGCAATTGTTCCTTCAACGCTTTTGCAGCCAGATGCACAAGCAGATCATGACCATTCAATCGGAAGCCTATGACGCCCTGTTGCGCTACCACTGGCCCGGCAATGTGCGGCAATTGCAAAATGTCATCGAGCGCGCCGTGGTCTTAACCCAGGGGAGCATGATTACGCCCCGCAACCTGCCGCATGAAGTCGTGCATGGCGTGCCGTTTGATCCTGCTTCCGGCCCTCTCCCCGTACAGGACACTTCCCAACTTTCGCCCGTACGGCCTCATCGGTTGATGACCGATTCCCAGTCGTTCAACCTCGCAGAGCGCGAAAAAGCCGCGCTGGTGGCAGCGTTGGATCAATGCAACGGGAATAAGAAAAAAGCGGCTGAACTCCTCGGTATTCACCGTCCCACCCTTTATACCAAGTTGAAAAAATTTGGCCTCGCGGTTTAAAACCATTCTCCTTGCCATGATTATCGGATTTATCGGCGCCGGGAAAATGGCGCGTGCGATTGGAAAGGGACTCGTCGATGGCGGCGTGGTTCCAGCCACGGGCCTGATTTGTTCCGAACCCGACACGAAGAGTGCCAGCCCGTTTCTTGATTTACTGCCCGGCGCACAAGCAACCACCGATAACACGGAAGTTGTTCGCAAAAGCGATCTCGTTATCCTCGCCATCAAGCCGCAGGTCTTTCCCGAAGCCATACCCGTTTTGAAAGAAGCGAGCGCGGGCAAGCTCATCCTCTCCATTGCCGCAGGCATCACCCTGGAAAAAATTCGCGGATGGCTTCATCCCACGACGCGCGTCATCCGCTCAATGCCCAACACCCCGATGCAAATCGGCGCTGGAGCAAGTGTCTATGCGGGTGGCTCGAACGTAACCGAGGCCGACTATGCCCTGGTTCACCGCGTCCTCTCTTCCGCAGGAAAAGCCTGGCGCGTGGAGGAAAACCAAATCGATGCCATCACCGCGCTTTCGGGAAGCGGCCCCGCCTATGTCTTTCATTTCATCGACGCTTTGATTCAAGGAGCCATTGCGCTCGGATTGCCGGTAAATCTTTCGCGTGAACTAGCTCTTCAGACGGTTCTCGGCTCAGCCCAACTCGCATCCGAATCGGAACTCGCGCCACTCGACCTGGCTGCGCAGGTGAAAAGTCCCCGAGGCACAACCCTCGCTGGTTGCGCTGTGCTCGAGGAAAACGATGCTTTAAATAATCTTATGGCTCGTTGTCTGTCCGCCGCCAAAAATCGCGCCGAGGAACTCGCACGCGGAGCCTAGTCACGTCCCATTTGCCAAATACCCTTGATCGGGCCAATCTTGATTCATCTCCATGACCACCGCCATCCGCCTTCTGCTTGTCTGCTTCGTACTACTCCTTCTTCTAGCCCTGTGTACCTGGTGGTATCTCTTCGGCCCCGATTCCGTCCTGGCGGCGGACTTGGTGCCGTCCGATACGATTGCGTTCCTCACCATTTCCAATGCCGCCAAGCTGACAACCGGATACGAAACCTCCCAACTTAAAAAATTGCTCGATTCCCCCGATGCGCAGCCGCTAATCCAATCGGCCATTAACGTCATTGGCCAAAAGAACACGGAATTGATCCGCACCTTTCTGCCCAACCTGAGCGGACAATCCTTCATTGCCGTCACTCACTTTGACCCGGACAAGCCCGAACAGATGGGCTTTATCGCCGGTGTGAAACCCAAGTTTGGCCTCGGTAATTTCGATGCGTTCGTCGAAAAATTAAAATTAACCTACCCCGATATCATCAGCCAGGGCAAAACCGGCGCTGGCCAGGTTGCCGGGATCGATTACCAATGGATTCAGGGTCCCGGTGCGCCCGATAAAATTTGCGTTGCGAAACTCAACGGCTGGATCGTCACCGCCTGGGGCGAAGCCTCCCTGCGCGATTGGATCGAACGCCTGCAAAAGAAATCGTCCACACCGAGCCTGGCTCAAAACGCTGAGTATCAAAAATCGCGCGAGCGTGTGGGCAACGATTCCCTGACGCTCGTCTATCTCAATTCCCACACGCTGACGCCGATCCTGCAACGCTTTTTGCCAAACCAGATGAGTTCAAACAACTATCTCGAAAAAAGATTCGACGCGATGGGAAGCGCCGCCGTGGGAATGCACTTCGACCAGGGTGAAATCGTGGATCACTTCTCTCTCATGGAATCGACCCCCAATCCGTCACAACCCGACTTGGGATTCATGACGACCCCCTGTCCGTTTGATACCTTGAAGTTTACCTGTCCCGACACCCGGTTTTATTGGGCTTTTAATTCCAACTGGAACCAATTTTGGAAAAGTTTGCAGGAACAAAAGGGCTCCTCGGCACAAACCAACGACCTGCTCACCTTCCTTCAAACATGGGCGCAGGGCGAAAATATCGATATTCAACATAATATAGTGGATGCGCTCGGCTCCGAAGTTTCGTTGCAGGTCGAATGGAGCGCGGACACGACTTATCCTGAAGCTGGCTTTTTTGTGAAGGTCAATAAGCCGGACGATTTCAAGCCAACGATCAACGCGATCATCGACACCGTGCGGAAAAATTATGGCAACGTGGCGGTGATCAACGAACTCAATGTCGATGAGCGCCATTATGCCACCCTGAACTTTGTGCAAACCACGCCTTTCACCCCGACGATGACCGAGGATGGCGACTATTTTGGTGTTTTCCTGAGCGCAAATCAGGCCGTGCGCAGCTTCAAGCGGGATAGCACCATGGGACTTCTTCGCAATACTGATTTCCTCCGGCAAATCGGCGACAAACGCACGGGTGCCACACAAATCCTTTTTCTCGATTCCCCGCAATTGCTCGACCGCGGATACCGTACCGCGATGCCCTACCTTTCGCTCGCCTCCATGGTTAGCAAGGATCTTGCCGCAAGCTTGAAGGAC
>JABDGH010000009.1 GCA_013286145.1 Verrucomicrobiota bacterium | reverse complement strand
CTGACCTTTGCCTTGAACGTGGCGGAAAAGGGTTCCGTGGCGGTGATTACAAAGAAGAACCGCGCCGAGTCGAACACCAACTACGCCCAGGGCGGCATCGCCTGTGTGACCTCGAACGAGGATACCTTCGACTTGCATGTGCGCGACACGCTCGAATGTGGCGCGGGGCTTTGCCATGAGGATGTCGTGCGCGGCATCGTCGAAGAGGGGCCAGCCCGGATCAAGGAATTGATCGAGCTGGGCATGGCATTTACGGAACGCGAGAATAGCGGCCATCACGAACTTGATCTCGGCAGGGAGGGCGGCCACTCGAAGCGGCGTATTCTTCACGCGAAGGATGTGACGGGACGCGAAATCGAGAGCGCGCTGCTGGCGGCACTGGCCCGGCATCGCAACGTGGCGATTTTTGAGAATCACGCTGCCATCGACCTGATCACGCGGCACAAGCTCGGTTTTGCCACTGATAATCGTTGCGTGGGCGTCTATGTCCTGGACTGCGCCAGCGGTCAGGTGGAGACGGTCGCCGCGCAGCATGTGCTCCTGGCCACGGGCGGTTGCGGAAAGGTCTATCTATATACTACCAATCCCGACATTGCGACCGGCGACGGCGTGGCCATGGCCTATCGCGCAGGCGTTCCGGTCGCCAACATGGAGTTCATCCAGTTTCACCCGACCTGCCTTTTTCATCCCAAGGCCAAATCGTTCCTTATCAGTGAAGCAGTGCGCGGCGAAGGCGGCATCCTGCGCAATGCGGCGGGCAAGGCGTTCATGGACGGTGTGCATCCGCTCAAGTCGCTCGCTCCGCGCGATATTGTGGCACGGGCCATCGATGCGGAAATCAAGAAGACCGGCACGCCCTGCGTCTATCTCGACATCACGCATCAAAGCCGTGAGTTCCTACAAAACCGGTTTCCGGCCATTTACGCGAAATGTCTCGAATGCGGCATCGACATGGCCACGGAACCGATTCCGGTCGTGCCTGCCGCGCATTATCAATGCGGTGGCGTGGTGACGACACCCGAGGGCCGCACCGAATTGCCGGGACTCTGGGCCGTGGGTGAAGTCGCCTGTACCGGCCTGCACGGCGCGAATCGTCTCGCGAGCAATTCCCTGCTCGAGGCGCTGGTCGTGGCGCATCGTGCGGCGGAAGCGGTGAAGCAGGAGAAAACTCCACCGAAGCAAAAAGATATTCCGCCGTGGCAAAGCGGTTCCGCGCAGGATCCTGATGAACTGGTGGTGATCTATCATAACTGGCGCGAAATCCGGCAACTGATGTGGGATTACGTTGGCATCATGCGCACGACGAAACGCTTGAAGCGCGCCGCGAGCCGCCTGCGCAGCCTGAGCGATGAGGTGCAGGAGTATTACTGGAATTACAATATGACCTGCGACCTGGTCGAATTGCGCAATCTCGTGCTGGTGGCATCGCTGATTGTCGATTGCGCCCTCACCCGCCACGAGAGTCGCGGGCTGCACTTCACACTCGATTATCCCGAACTCGACACGAGCGTTCCGCCAAGCGATACGGTGCTCAGGCCGAGGTAATTTTTGACGGAATTAACGTTGGTGAAAACACTCCGTCATCCTGAGCTTGTCGAAGGATCAGCGTCCAGAAAGTGTACGTTTCACCCTATGAATGTAGGCTTACCGGGAGCTGATCCTTCGACAAGCTCAGGATGACGGGCCTTATCTTATTTAAGGTAATTTTAAAAACTTGCGTGGTTGTGCCCAATCACCGCTACAGTTTTCGTGCCTCATGGAAACACCGCTCATATTTTGGATAGGCTTTAATGTCGTCGTCCTTGGATTGCTGGCGTTCGACCTGATGGTGCTCCATCGCGAAAAGCGGGCGATTTCGGTGAAGGAATCGCTACTGACAACGCTGGGCTGGGTCGCGCTGGCCATCGGCTTTGGCATGTGGCTGACGCACCGGGAAGGCTCGGTCATTGGTCTCCAGTTTTTCACGGGTTACCTGATCGAGTACTCGCTGAGCATGGATAATATTTTTATCTTCGTGCTCGTTTTTGCCTCCTTCAAGGTCGCACCGGACAAGCAACATCGCCTGCTTTTCTGGGGCGTGCTGGGTGCGCTGGTCATGCGCGGATTGATGATTTTGGCGGGAACAGCCTTGCTGCGGCAATTCGAGTGGGTGATTTATCTGTTCGGCGCCTACATCCTTTACGCTGGCGTGGCCATGCTGCTGCACAAGGAAGATGTCGAGGTGGAGAAACTATTGGTGGTGCGGCTCGCGCGCCGTTATCTACCCTTGAGCTCAATCAACGAGGGCGATCAGTTTGTGGTTCGAGAAAACGGGCAATTGAAGTTCACGCTTCTCTTTCTCGTGCTGGTGGTGGTGGAGGTGACTGACCTGATCTTTGCGTTCGATTCGATTCCCGCGATCTTCGGCGTGACGCGGGAGCCGTTCATCGTTTACACCTCGAATGTCTGCGCGATCCTGGGACTGCGTTCTCTCTACTTCCTGCTGGCTGGCGCGGTGAAGAACCTGGCCTATCTTCATGTCGGGCTGGCCTGCGTGTTGATTTTTATCGGCGCGAAAATGGTGGTCGAAGGTTTTTACCCTCTCTCGACCGAGACCTCGCTGATTGTCGTGGGGGGAATCCTGGGGGCAGCCGTGGCAGCTTCACTGGTGAAGTCGGCTTCTAAAAACCTGTCATCCTAAGCTTGTCGAAAGATCTCTTATTATTTCGCTCATTCGACACCCTTGGAACAAAATAGTTAGAGGTCCCTCGATAAACTCAGGATGACAATTTTTTTAAATGCACATTCTTGACGAAGAACTTTATCAAGCGGGGATGATCGTGGCGGCCTGCCCGACCGCACCGTGCCATGAGGGTCATGTTCGCGCGTGTCTGCTGGAACGGCTACGCGATTTGCCTCATGTCACAACACACGTGGATGAATTTGGGAACCTGCACGCCAGCTATGAATATAAGGCGGCAGGCCGTGATTCGTTTCGTGTGGTGGCGCACATGGATCATCCCGCGTTCGTGATCGAACGAAAAGACGGGACGGAGGAGGTGTGCTTCGCCGGGGGTGTGGAGGAAAAATATTTTACAGGGAAAACGATCGTTTTTTATAATGAGGCAAGCCGGGAACCCTTGGGTCGGGCTTCGATCATAAAGACTTTATTCTCAGAGGAAACGAAGCGCATCAAGCTGGATGGCGAAATTCCGAAAGGGGCGACGTTCGCGATGTGGGATTTGCCGGGGGCGCGATGCACGAAGAAGCTTTTTATCAGCCCCGCCTGTGACGATCTCGCGCAGGTTTCGACCATCCTCGCGCTGCTGAGGCGATTGGCTCTAAGCGGAGCACGGGCGAGCGTCCACGCGCTTTTTACCCGGGCGGAGGAAATCGGTTTTGCCGGGGCATTGGCGGCGTTAAAGACGCGAAAAAAATTGACGTCAATACCTACCCTGTCGCTGGAGACGAGCCAGGCGCGCGGATTTGCCCGAGTTGGCACGGGGCCGATTGTACGCGTGGGAGATCGGTCGAGTATTTTTGATTCGCGAGTCACTCACTGGCTCGAAACGGCTTTCCGGGATCTGCAAGGCACCCGATCCGGCACTTTATACCAGCGGCTTTTGATGGGCGGAGGAACGTGCGAAGCGTCGGTATTCCTGCGCGCCGGATTTCCCACGGGCGCGCTTTGCGTGGCGCTGAATCATTACCACAACATGGGGCCGGGAACGTCGATCCGGGCGGAGTCGATCTCGCTCTACGATTGGCAGGGGCTTTATGATTTTCTTTTTTATCTCGCAACCGAGGCAAAATCTTTGCGCGCGGCGGATGAAGCCCTGGCAGAGCGGTTCAGAAAGCTGGAAAAGAAGGCCCTGACGGCGTTGAAACAGGCTTGATTTTGACAGGCTCGCTATTTTTAACCATTGACCGATGCGCCGGGATTTTTATCCTCTCGTGATGGCAACTTCGGAATCGAACGATTCAAACATCCTTGATGCGGAAACAATTAGTTGGAGCGTGGTGGTCTATTCGCTGCTGGCTGCGACCCTGATTGCTCTCGGCGGATACGTTTATTATTACTACCAGTTAAACCAGCGCGAAGTGACTGAGACCCAGGCACACGAAGCCCTTTTGAAAGCGAAGACACCGGAACAACTGGTGCAGGTGGCCGATCAATTTCCGAAAACGGATCAGGCGACACTGGCGTTGCTGGCTGCGGCGAAGGATTCTTTTGATAAGAGCGACTACGATGCGGCAATCAAGTCTTATCAGCGTGTGCTCAACATCCCGGAGGTGAATCCCGATTTGCGCGACTCGGCACAGTTGGGCCTTGCCTCAACATTGGAAGCCCGGGGCAAACCGGATGATGCGATCGAGGCCTATCTGGTCGTGGCGCATCGCGGTACCACTACTCCCTATGCGCCGTTCGCCTACAGCGCGGTGGCGGCCATTTACGAACAGCGCGGCGACCGGGCTAATGAGAAGAAAATCCTGACGGAGATGACAAATCTGGGAGTCGATTCCCCGTTTGTGAAGGAAGCAGAATCAGCTTTGAAGACGTTGAATGTAACCCCTGTTGCCCCCTCTGCTGTTTCACCGACAATCCAGGTGACGACTCCACCAGCCCCTGTGCCGCCGACGGTGAAGAAATAAATTCTTCCACTACGACAACTACCGCTACCCGATAGAAGGGTCGTTATCAGTGAATCGGGAGCGTACCGAAAAAGATCCGTCATCCCGAGCTTGTCGAGGGATCAGACGCGTGACGAAAAATCGACAAATCGGATAATTTGAATCCGATATTTTTCCGTGATCGCCTGATCTTTGGGCAAGAAGGACGCGTCTGATCCCTCGACAAGCTCGGGATGACGGAGGTTCTGAAAGCAAGCTCCTAAATATCGAGATTGCGGACGTTGAGGGCGTTGTCCTCAATGAACTGACGGCGGGGTTCGACTTCGTCGCCCATGAGGCGCGAGAACATTTCCTCGGCCTCGACCGCATCAGAGACCTCGACACGGAGCAGGCGGCGCTTCCCCGGATCCATCGTGGTGCTGAAAAGTTCCTTCGCGTCCATTTCACCCAAACCTTTGAACCGGGTGATCTGTACGCCACGTTTGCCAACTTCCTTCACCGCCTCGAGAATGTCAGGAATGGAGGAGATGGGGCGTTTCTTCTGGCTGTCCCCCTCACCTTCGAGCAGTTCAAAAAGCGGCTTGTCGGCAGCGCGATACTGGTCGATGGAAAGGCCTTTGCGATCAAGCTTGTTGAGCAGATCAGCGACGGCCTTGCTCTCGTGAAGTTCGACATGGAGGCAACGGCGGCGGGTGACATTGCCGTTGGCTTTTGCCGCAGGCTTTTCAATATTGGCTTCGGTTTCTTTTTCTTCTGCAGGCTCATCACCAAAGATACGAAGATCGGCATTTGCCTTGGCGAACTCGCTGAGTTGGTGATCCGTATGAAAATAATGGACCGTTTCCAAATTGCCCTCGCGAACCTTGACCAGATGACGCGGCAGTTCGTGGCTCTTGGCGTCACGCGCGGCGAGATATTCGCCAAAGTCACCACCGTGCCGTGCGATAGCGCGGGTGAATTTATCGAGTGATTCGAGCATCTCAAGGATTTCGAGCAGCGAGTTGTCGGAGATAACCTTGTTATCGGCAAGATTCTTGAGTTGCACGTCGTCGCTGCCGAATTTGATCAGCATTTTGTTGAGTTGTACTTCGCCTTCGACATATTCCTCGCGTTTCTTGCGTTTGACCTGGAAAAGCGGCGGCTGGGCAATATAGACAAAGCCCTTGCGAATGAGGTCGGGCATTTGCCGGAAGAAAAAGGTGAGGAGGAGGGTGCGGATGTGCGAGCCGTCAACGTCGGCATCGGTCATGATGATGATTTTATGGTAGCGGAGACGCTCGATATTAAAGGCCCCCTCACCGCCGTCACCAATGCCCGTGCCAACGGCCGTGATCATGGTACGAATTTCGTTGTTTTGGAGCACCTTATCGAGACGCGCCTTCTCCACATTGATGAGCTTACCGCGAATTGGAAGAATCGCCTGGTTCTGGCGGTTGCGTCCCTGCTTGGCCGAGCCACCTGCGGAATCACCCTCAACGATGAAGAGTTCGGAATCCTCGGGATTGCGGCTGGAACAATCGGCCAGTTTGCCCGGCAAGCCACCACCTGTAAGCGCGGTTTTGCGGACAGCTTCACGCGCCTTGCGGGCCGCTTCACGGGCACGGGCGGCATTAAGCGACTTATCGATGATTCTCTTGGCGATGCTCGGGTTGCCATCAAAAAAGCTCATCAAGCTTTCATAAGTGGCGGAGGAGACAATGCCTTCCACTTCGGGCGAAAGGAGCTTCACCTTGGTCTGGGACTCGAACTTGGGGTCGGGATGGAGAAGTGAGATAACCGCGACAAGACCTTCGCGGACGTCATCGCCGGAAATGACAGGATCCTTGTCCTTGAGAAGATTGTTCGACTTGGCGTACTGATTGATGGCGCGCGTCAACGCGGAACGAAAGCCAGCCAGATGCGATCCGCCATCGGGGTTGTTGATCGTGTTGGTGAAGCAGAGAATCTGGTCGGTGTAGGAATCGTTATACTGGAGAACGATGTCGAGTTTAACCGGCCGCATCTTGTCCTCGACCATGACGGCGGCTTCCTTGACGCGGGAGACGCGGATCGGCTTGGGATGCACCACTTGCTTGTTCTTGCCGAGTTGCTTGACGAATTCCTCGATGCCGTCCTTGTAGAAGTAGCGTTCCGGCTCAGTGTTTTCCGTGCGTTCGTCAACGAAAGCGATTTCAAGACCGGGGTTGAGGAAGGCGAGTTCACGCAGGCGACCCACGATGAGTTCTTTTTTGAATTCGATGGTCTCCTTGAAAATTTCAAAGTCGGGCTTGAAGGTGATGAGCGTCCCGGTCGATTTGCTCTTGCCGATGACATCGAGTTTCTTGACCGTTTTGCCCCGCTCGAAGCCCATGTGATAGACCTTGCCGTCGCGGGAAACCTCGACCTCGAACCACTCGGATACGGCGTTGACGCACTTGGCGCCGACACCGTGGGTGCCGCCGGAAAAAATGTAACCGCCCTGCCCATACTTACCGCCGGAGTGAAGTCGCGTCAGCACCATCTCGACGGCTGGCATCGTTTCTCCCTTGCCCGTATCGACCGGGATACCGCGGCCTTCGTCGCGAATGGAAATGGAGCCGTCCACATGAACCCGGACCTCGATTTTCTTGCCGTAACCGGCGAGATGTTCGTCGATGGAATTGTCGAGAACCTCGGAAATACAGTGATGAAGCGCACGCTCATCGGTGCCGCCGATGTACATGCCGGGCTTCTTGCGAACCGCTTCCAGGCCCTCCAGCTTGCCTATTTTAGAGGCATCATAAATGCCTTCGCTAACACTGGAATCGAAGTTGAGAATTTCATCGCCACCTTCGGAAGAAACTTGTTTTTTCGGGTCTGCCATAAGCTGAAAATTCTACCTGAAAAAGATATTTTTTCACAACAAGTAATGTGGGTTTTTTTAGAGGTATTTTTTACAGAATTTACATAATTGACGGGAGAGCGGATTTGAGAACGGAATCGCCGGGTAATGGCAGGCGTCTTTACAGCAGACTCAGCGCATGCAATTCCACGAATCGGTGGCGTAACGGTCACGCTCAAGATCGTCCGCAAGAGTGGTTTCCGCAGCGGTAAGATCACCCGGGATGATGTCCAGTTCCAAACGGACGGCGAAGGCGTTGGCAAAAGCGCGGCGGAGATCGCCGTTCTGCGCCATGTCGGGAAGGAGGATGCTTCCCTGGTGAAGAAGCCCTTCGCGGGTGCGGCGCTGGGCGGCACCGCTCAATTTTTTCCCTGTGGCGACGATGTCGAAACGAACCGGCTTTTGAAAACAGGCCTCGGATTGGCTGGTGCTGGCCGATGGCATGATTTCACCCTCGATTCCACAAGCGGCAAGAGCCGCCTGAACACCGCGATGAATCAGGCAGTAACTATCGAGCGCGGAAAGTTCCATCCACGGATGGTCGCGGGGCAGGACGACGGTGTAGGTAACGTCATGGGCGTGATCGACCAAACCGCCGCCAGTGTAACGCCGGACAAAAGGACGTCCTTCGGGCACAAGCGCAATGGCCTGGAAGTAGCCGAGACTGATCGCCGGGATGCTCCACTCGTAAATGCGCAGGACGGGATCGTGGACTTCGCGCAGGAGCGCTTCGTCGATAGCCATGTTGCGAGCCGGGGATGCGAGCCCGTGAACGAGAAGGCGCCAGGAGGGCATGTGTTTAAGTTAAGCACATTTTGGGATGGAATTAACATCAATTGAAAACTGCGGGTGTATCAATTTGTCGAAAATTACCAAGACAGAACCGTCATTCCGAGCGAAGTCGAGGAATCGGTATTTGCTCTCAGGCAGAATTTTTTCAAACCGATTCCTCAACTTCACCTCGATAAAACATATTGTCTGGTCACGATCTTTCGGCTCGGTTCCGTTCGGAATGACCACATGATCCATGGGTAAGGGTGAGCGCCTCTGCAGCCAACCTAATTAAAAATATTTTTGACCTTGTCGATGATCGACGGCCCCTCTTTCGGTTTCACAGGCGTCGTGGCAATATGGGCGATAAAAGGGAGCGCAACTTTCCAGGCTTCCTTGTCTTCAACCGGATTGTAGGTCTTGCTCTTGGGATTGGACCAGCCACGGTTCGCGTCGATGAACCATGCTCCGCACTCATTACCGGCATTCTTCATCAAGTGCTGGAAAGCCTGGACGTTTTCGTGCGTGACCGTGGAATCTTTTTCGGGATAGACCGCACAGAGCGGCGCGGTAAATTTTCCGATGGCATTCTCATTGGTTTCGACCGGCCCGTAGAAAGTAACCGCGCCTTGAAGCGTCTTGTTTTCACGCGCGGCCTGGAAAACATAATTCGCTCCAGTGCCCCAGCCCATGGCCACCACGCGATCGACGTGAAATTTCGGGCTTTCGTGGAAAAGACGGATACCGGCATCGACCGTCTTCATGACCGATTCAGCATTCAGGTTCGCGATCATATTCGCGATTTCGCCGGGGTCGGTCAATTGACGGCCATTGTAAATATCAATGGCAACGACCAGGTAACCTTGAGCGGCAAGACGGTCTGCTTCCAATTTGGTGAAATCGTCGAGACCAAAAGCGTCAGGCACGAGAACCAGGGCGAGCGTCGGTGGCGTGGCGGGAATGGCGAGGTAAGCGAGATCTTCCGCGCCGAAATCACCGAGGGTAATCATGCGCCCGACCGGATGGGGAGACGTGGCATCCGAATGATGACCGCTGCCCGTCGCCGTGTTCTGGCTGCGTGCGGTGGCAGGAAAAATCAGGGCCAGGGCTACAAAACCGAAAAGATATAAGTTGTTACGAGAGTTCATGGGAAGAGAGGTGATGCGTTGAATTTTGTCCCAGCCAGCCACCATTGCCAGCTTAAATCAGGGGAAGAGTCCGCGAATGGTTTTGCCGTTGACGACTTTTTGGATGCCGATGGAGAGCGCGGCGGTGCGGTTATCGATGTTGTGCTTGCGCGCCTCCTTGAGAACGGTGTCGAGTGTGCGTCCAAGAATCCGATAAAGCTTGTCGAAGATTTCGGTCTCAGCCCAAAAGAAGCTTTGCAAGTCCTGCACCCACTCAAAGTAACTGACAATGACGCCGCCCGAATTGCAGAGGATGTCGGGGATGACAAAAATTTCGGGGCGTTGACGCAGGATGGCATCGGCTTCGACCGTAGTGGGGCCGTTGGCCGCCTCGGCGAGAATACGACAATTTATTTTGCCCGCATTTTTTTCGGTGATGACGCGATCCATGGCGGCAGGAATGAGAACGTCGCACGGCTGAAGGAGAAGTTCCTCATTGGAAATTTTATCACCGCCGGGGAAACCAGTGATGCTGCCGGTGCGCGTGACATGCTCCTGCAAGGCATCGAGGTCGAGTCCCTTGGGATTATGAACGCCGCCGCTGACATCGCTGACTCCGATAATGCGCGCGCCATATTTGGCGAGGCCAATCGCGGCATAACTGCCGACGTTGCCAAAGCCCTGGACGATCACGCGGCTGTCATTGGGGAGCTTGAGGAGGTCGATGGCGCGATTGACGAGAAAGGCGACGCCTCGTCCGGTCGCTTCCTTGCGGCCCAGCGAACCGCCGATGCTGACTGGCTTGCCCGTGACGATGCTCGGAACGGCGTGGCCGACCTGGTGCGAGTAGGTGTCCATGATCCAAGCCATGGTCTGTTCGTTGGTGCCCATGTCGGGTGCCATGACGTCAGTCTGAGGTCCGATGAACGGGATCATCTCGCTGGTGTAACGGCGGGTGATCCGCTCCAGTTCGCCGATGGAACATTTCCGGGGATCGACCGCGACCCCGCCCTTGGCCCCGCCGTAGGGAAGATCGGCCAGCGCGCATTTCCAACTCATCCACATCGCAAGGGCGGCGACTTCACCCAATTCGACGCCGGGATGAAAGCGGAGACCGCCCTTGGTCGGCCCAAGCGTAAGATGATGCTGAACGCGATGGCCTTCAAAGACCTTTACCTTGCCGGAATCGAGTCGCACCGGGATCGCGACAGTAACGAGACGCTTCGGGAGCTTGGTGCGATCACGCACATCTTCCGGCATATTGAGAAAGTCGGCCACGGCGTCGAACTGATCGCACGCCATTTTGTAGGCGGGATTGGTGAGGAGATGTTTCATGGTGGGCTGAATTTTTGACGGAATTACGGAATTAACGGAATTTTTGGACAGGATTAATAAGATTAAAATGATTTTAAAGGCAGGGAATTTTCAGCCAATCCTATTAATCATGTTAATCCTGTCCAAAATTCAGGCGGCCTTTTTCTTCGCATGGAATTCATTCGTCATGCGGAGAAAATTCGCGAGGAGTTCCTTGCCGTGGCGGGTGAGGATCGATTCGGGATGGAACTGGACGCCGTGGATCGGGTAGTCGCGATGGTGGAGTCCCATGATTTCGCCTTCGGCTGTGCGGGCATTGACGATGAGGGTCTCGGGAACGGTGGGCGGATCGACGAGAAGTGAGTGGTAGCGCGTCGCTTCAAAGGGACTGGGAAGCTTGGCGAAGACGCCCGTGCCGTCGTGAAGGATGGGGGACGTTTTGCCGTGCATGAGTCGTGCCGCGCGGACGACCACTGCGCCATAGACATGCCCGATGCACTGATGACCCAGACAGACGCCGAGGAGCGGGAGGTGCGGGCCGATCCTGGCGATGACATCGTTGGAAATGCCAGCCTCCTTCGGCGTGCAGGGGCCGGGCGAGATGACGACGGCTTCGGGTCGGAGCGCCTCGATTTCCGCGACGGTGATTTCGTCGTTGCGCTTGACGAGTAGCTCCGCGCCCAACTCGCCGAAGTATTGGACGAGGTTGTAGGTGAACGAGTCGTAATTATCGATGATGAGGAGCATGGGGGGAAATTTTTGACGGAATTAACGGAATGGATGAAGGTTTAAAAATTAAATCGCAAGGATGCCTGCCAAATCAATCATTAGCTTTTCTTAAAATAAAAAATTCCGTTAATTCCGTAATTCCGTCTAAATTCAAAATTGTTTTGCCATGGCGAGCGCCTTGAGTCCCGCCTTGGCCTTGTTGATCGATTCCTCGTATTCGCCAAGCGGGGTTGAATCGGCGACGAGTCCTCCGCCTGCCTGGAGATAAGCTTTTCCACCCTTGAGCAGCACGGTGCGAATGGCGATGCACGAATCGAGATTCCCCGAAAAGCCGAAGTAGCCGACCGCTCCCGCATAGGTGCCGCGACAGGTCGGTTCCAGTTCGGCGATGATCTGCATGGCGCGAACCTTGGGCGAGCCGCTGACGGTTCCCGCCGGAAAGGTGGCGCGCATGACATCATAGACGGAATGGCCGGGAGTGAGTTCGCCCTCGACGTTGGAGACGATGTGCATGACGTGAGAGTAGCGCTCGGTGATCATGAAATCGGTGAGGCGCACGGTGTTGAATTTGCAGACGCGGCCCACGTCGTTGCGGGCGAGATCGACCAACATGACGTGCTCGGCCCGTTCCTTCGGATCGGCCAGAAGTTCCACGCAAAGACGCTCGTCTTCCTCGGGATCCTTGCCGCGCGGGCGCGTTCCGGCGATGGGGCGAATCTGCACACGGCCTTCCTCGCAACGCACATGAAGTTCCGGTGAGGAACCGACAAGCGCCATGCCGCCAAGCTTGAGGCAGAACATATAGGGCGAAGGATTGATAAGCCGCAACGCGCGATAGAGATCAATGGCTGAGCCGTCGAAAGGCACCTCGAAGCGTTGCGAAGGGACGACCTGAAAAATATCCCCGGCGGGGATATACTTCTGCATCGCCTCGGTCATTTTGACGTACTGCTCCTTCGTCATGTTAATGGCCGGTTCGAGCGGCTTGACCTCCGTGACACTGGGGAGCAATCGCGTGCGGAGGGGACGTTCCAGGAGCGCCTCGAGTTCCTCAATCTTCGCAACGGCCTCATCGTAAGCGCGGTCGAGTTGCGCCGGATCGGTGACGTGCGCATTGGCGACAATCTTGATCTTCCGTTCGAGATGATCGAAAATCAGAAGCGTGTCGGTGACAAAGAAATAGGCGTCCGGCACGTCAAGGTCGTCTTTTTTCGCGCGCTTGACGGTCGGCTCAAACTGCGTGACGGCCTCGAACCCGAGATAACCGACCGCACCGCCGTAGAAGAGAGGCAGATCACCGGAGCTAACCGGCTTGTAGCCCGCCATCAGGCGTTCAAGTTCATGCAGTGGATCGTCCTCGATCACATACTCGCGTTGCTTCGCGCCTTCGCGCAAGGTGATGTTCTTTCCCCGCGCCTGAAAAATCAGGTCGGGACTCGCGCCGAGAAATGAGTAGCGGGCGAATTTGCCGCCCTTTTCCACCGATTCGAAAAGGAAGGAGTAATCACCCGTATCAATTTTATGGAAAGCGGAGACCGGCGTTTCCATGTCGGCGATGATTTCGCGGTAAACCGGGATCAGGTTTCCCTGACGGGCCAGTTCCCGGAATTTTTCGCGGGATGGAAATAGACAGGTTTGCATGGCGATAACGAGGTTAGGTAACCGATAAGGCTACCGCCACCACCAAAGCGGGACAATCAAAATGGATAAGATGCCCGGGATTCCGATCGTATCGTGACTAACGCATCATTATTTTTAAACTTTTAAGCCTCGGCCAGCGTCTAATAGAAACGATGAAGAAATTTCTCACCTGCATTCTCCCCGCCGTAACTCTCCTTTTTGCCTCCTCCCTGGCAGGACACGCTGGCACCACAACACCCAAACAACAGCCTGCCCAGGATCAATTCGCCCAGATACAAAACAGCCCCAATGGTTATTGGGTACCCGCGAATACTCCGCCTCCACCTGTTGCCTATTACTATGGAGGCCCGCCTCCGCCCTATTATTATGGCCCCTATGGTCCCGGACCCTATTACGGTCCGCGCTACTACGGCCCTCGCGGCCCCCATGTCTTCCTCGGCTTCGGTTTCCACGTCCATTAAGGGTTGGCTGTCCAGCTCCAAGCGACGATCGCCGTTGCTTGCCCCGAGGTGTTGTGTCGTCATTTCAATAAGCGTGACCATCCTTTCCCCGGAGCCGTCTAAGGAGATGGAAGTTTATTCAAATTGGCATGAACTATCTTATTCATAGGTTTAATCGCATCATCCAGAGGATCATTTTATTCTTTCTCTGGCTTGGAGCCTTGGCCGCAGCGCTTCTGGCCTCTCTATGGAGCATGGAAGCGGGACAATTATGAACGCGGGTTTATATATCGGCAGGCAATTCCCCTTTTGTGCGATTCCATTCATGGTTAAGCTGGGCAAGGAATGGATCAACCCATCGACATCACCGGCTGTTTGCAGCGTTGGAAGAAAGGTGATGAAGACGCGGCGGAGGAACTTGTCCGGCATCTTTACCCCGTTATTTCCAGGATTGTGCGCATCCATTTGCCCCGGCGTGACCATGAGGAAGATCTTATCCAGGAGATTTTGATGAAGACATTTTCCCGACTCCATCAATACAAAGGTGACGCTCCGTTAACTCACTGGGTTTCGCGCCTGTCGCTGACCACCTGCCTGGATCGATTGCGCGCACAAAAAATCCGTCCCGAGATTCGCTTGGCGGATTTATCGCAGGAAGACATGGAAGTTTTTGATGCGAACTGGCTGGGAAGCAGCTCCCCGGATGCGACCGAAGCGATTCAGGCGCGTGATTTGGTCGATAAAATACTTTCCACTTTGCCTGCGGAGGATCGCAGTCTCATTCTCATGATCGATTTGGAGGGCCAATCACCCCAGGAAATTTCCGATGCGACCGGCTGGGGCATCTCGAAGATCAAGATGCGGCTGTTTCGTATTCGCGCTCAATTACGTAAAACCATGCAGAATCTCAAGGAAAGCCTATGAACATGAAAGAAGATGAAAAATGGCATTCTTTGCTGGCGCAAAGCGCTCCCGCTTTTGCCGGGGATATTGCCCCGCCATACGGTTTCTTGACGCGCACCATGTCCCGGCTCAAGGAAGAAAAAAATGAGCGGGAACAACTGGAAAAAATTGGCATGCGCGCCCTTTTTGCCTCCTTGGCCATGTTGGTGATCACGGTAGGCGTTACCCTGAGTCTCCATTTTCACAATCACCCTGATTTTGAGCCAGGGATAAGGGGTCTTATTCAGGTGGAGAATGTCCCACTTTCCTAATTTTTCCACACGAATATGAGTATGCTTCCTTCACGTAAAATCACGGCTGTATTCATCGCCGTATTTTTCATCGGCGCGATCATTGGCGGACTTGTCATGATGGATTATACTGATACGAGATTATCGCGTTTTCTTAACAACACGGGCGATCCGGAGAGCATGGCCGCGCGGATCAATCAAAAATATATCACCGATTATCACCTGACTTCTGATGAACAAAGCCACATCGCGCCTCTCGTCAAGGAGATGACGCAGCAGCTTTACCAGGAGCGTCGTCAATTTGGCACGAATATCATCAGTACAATGGATGAATACCATCAAAAGATTGGCGAACAGATGACTCCCGAACAACGTGACGCTTATAATAAGGTTAACGAAGATCGCAAGAAACGGTTAAACGGTTTGCTATTATCCGATCCTCCGCCGTCTCAAGGGCAGAAATAGTTCAGGAGGAATTTATGGCGCAGTTATCCGAGAAACAAATTCGTCCCGACGTCACCTCACCGAACGGGGAGAGCCTGGGAAATTCCACGCGGATCCAAACCGGCAAGCCGCGTTCAAGCTCTGGATTACTACTATCGGTTCTGGCCATTTTCATTGTACTTGGCTTGGGTGTTTGTTTTTTCCTGCTCAAGCATGGGCAGACCCCGGCCGATTCAACCGCAACTGCTAAAACATCCAAGCGTGGTGGCGCAGGCGGCGGAGCCGGGAGTAAGATCCGCGTGATCGGTGCGACAGCGGTGAAGGGCAATGTCGGCGTCTATTTAACCAGCCTCGGTTCCGTTACGCCGATGAACACGGTGACAGTCAAAAGCCGGGTCGATGGACAATTGATGAAGGTGCTTTTCGTGGAAGGGCAGACGGTCAAGGAGGGCGATCTGTTACTGCAAATCGATTCGAGAGCCTATGCGGATCAATTGTCGCAGGCCGAGGGTCAACTTTTGCATGATCAAGCATTGCTCAAAAACGCGCAAATCGACTTGGAGCGTTACAAAACGCTGTGGGCGCAGGATTCCATTCCCCAACAGACCCTGGCCACACAGGATGCGCTCGTGACGCAGGATGAAGGAACCGTCAAGAGCGACCAGGCGTTGGTTGATACCGCCAAGCTCAATATCACTTACTGCAATATCACGGCTCCGATCAGTGGTCGCGTCGGTCTTCGTCTGGTGGACCAGGGAAATATGGTACACGCCTCCGACACCACTGGATTGCTTGTGATCACCCAGGTACAGCCCGTCACGGTGGTTTTCACCATTCCCGAGGACAGCCTTCAGCCGGTGGTCTCCAAGCTCAATACCGGGCAGCAATTACCGGTGGATGCTTATGATCGCAAGAAGGAAAAAAAGCTCGCGCAGGGAACTCTGCTCACGGTCGATAACCAGATCGACCAGACAACCGGCACACTCAAATTGAAAGCTGTTTTCCCAAACGAGGATAATTCACTTTTTCCCAATCAATTCGTCAACACGCGCCTGTTGGTGGAGATGAAGCAGGATGTCACCACGGTGCCGGTGGCGGCCATCCAACATGGTACGCAGGATACTTTTGTTTATGTGGTGAATACGGAAGCAGGCGCCAGCACCGTGACCATGAAAACCGTGACGGTGGGTACCATTGACGGTGACAATGCGGAAGTTCAAAGCGGTGTGTCCCCCGGCGACATCGTGGTGATTGACGGCGTGGATAAATTGCAGAACGAGAGCAAGGTCATCCTGCAAATGAACGGTAACGCCAACAACAATGGCGGCAGTTAAGCATTTTCGGAAAGGGAATCCATGAGTCCTTCCCGGATGTTTATTTTACGGCCCGTGGCGACCACGCTGTTGATGGCCGCCATTTTGTTGATGGGCATCACGGGCTATTTTCAGTTGCCCATTTCCGCGTTGCCCGAGGTCGATTATCCAACGATGCAGGTCGTTACTTTCTACCCCGGCGCAAGCCCGGATGTCATGGCCTCCTCAGTCACAGCGCCGCTAGAACGGCAACTCGGCCAGGTACCGGGCTTGCAACAGATGACCTCGACCAGTTCGGACGGAAGCTCTGTCATCACGTTGCAATTTAGTCTCAGCCTGAATATCGACGTGGCCGAGCAGGAGGTTCAACAAGCGATCAACGGTGCCCAGACCTACCTGCCGACTGATCTGCCCAATCCTCCGATTTACAGCAAAACGAATCCTGCGGATGCGCCCATCGTCACCCTGGCCCTGACTTCGCAGACCATGCCTCTTTCCAAGATTGAGGATTTGGCCGACACGCGCCTGGCTCAAAAGATTTCCCAATTGGCCGGTGTCGGCCTGGTGAGCATCGTGGGTGGTCAAAAACCGGCCGTCCGGATTCAGGTAAATCCAACAGCCCTCTCTTCCTACGGCCTCAATCTCGAAGATATTCGCACTGCGGTCGGGGCTGCAAATTCAAACCAGGCCAAGGGCAGTTTCAACGGCCCACTTCAGGCTTACCAGATTGGAGCCAACGACCAGCTTCTCTCCAGCGCCGACTACGCCAAGCTGGTTGTCGCGTATCACAACGGCGCGCCGGTTCGACTGTCCGACGTGGCAGAAATCAAGGACGATACCGAGAATAACCGGCAGGCGGCGTGGATGAACAATGCCCCGGCCATCATCGTGAATATCCAGCGCCAGCCGGGTGCCAATATCATCGCGGTGGTTGATCGCATCAAGGAGCTATTACCCAAGCTGAGCCAGACGCTCCCCCCCTCGATTCAGGTTCAAATTTTGACCGACCGCACCACGACCATCCGAGCCTCGGTCAAGGACGTGCAGTTTGAACTTATGCTCACGATTGTCCTGGTGGTCGGGGTGATCTTCCTTTTTCTCCGTACAGTTTCCGCGACTTTCATCGCAGGCATCGCCGTGCCGCTTTCCCTGGTCGGCACCTTTGCCGCTATGTACATGTTTGGATTCAGCATCAACAACCTCACACTCATGGCGTTGACCATATCGACCGGCTTCGTGGCGGATGATGCCATTGTGATGATCGAAAATATTGTCCGTTATCTCGAGGAAGGAGATTCCCCGCTCGAAGCCGCCTTGAAAGGCGCGGGGCAGATCGGCTTCACGATTGTTGCGCTTACGATCTCACTTATCGCTGTATTGATCCCGCTCCTTTTCATGGGCGATATTGTTGGTCGGCTTTTCCGTGAATTCGCCATCACACTCAGTTTCACCATCCTGATTTCGGCCCTGGTCTCCCTGACGCTGACACCGATGCTCGCGGCCAAATTGCTCAAGTCGCGGGAAGAAACGCATCACAACCGGGTTTTTCAAATATCTGAAGATGCCTTTAACGCGGTCATTTCGTTTTACGGAAAAACACTTCAAGTCGTTCTTCGCTTTCAACCGATTGTTTTGCTCATCGCGCTCGGCACCCTGTTCTTGACGATCTTTTTATATATTGAAATCCCGAAGGGTCTCTTTCCCATCCAGGACACAGGACTTATTCAAGGTGTGTCGCAAGCCGACCAGGATATTTCGTTTCCGGCCATGGCGGAGCGCCAGCAGGCCGTGGCCAAAATCATTCTCGAGGATCCCGCCGTTGATAGTTTGTCTTCCTTCATCGGTGTTGATGGAACCAACACCACGCTCAATACCGGGCGAATGCTGATCAATCTCAAGCCGCTTGAGGAACGCAAGACGGGTGTGAATGAAATCATCCAGCGTTTGCAGTCGGTGCTTGGAAAAGCTTCCGGCATCACTCTTTTCATGCAACCGGTGCAGGATCTTACCGTGGAGGATCGTGTCAGCCGGACACAGTACCAATACACGCTGGAAGATCCCAACGTGACCGAATTGAATACCTGGGCGCCACAACTGCTCGACAAATTAAAGGCGTTGCCGCAATTGCGCGATGTGGCCAGTGACCAGCAAAATTCGGGTCTTCGCGCCTCGTTGATTTTGGATCGCGATACCGCGTCGCGTCTCGGCCTGACCACCTTGGCCATCGACAACACTCTCTACGATGCGTTCGGCCAACGCCAAGTCTCGACCATGTTCACCCAGGTCAATCAGTACCATGTCATTATCGAAGTGAATCCTGAGTTCCAGAAGAACCCGGACGATCTCAATAATATCTATATCACGCCGACGACCGGGGGTGGTCCGTCGCCGCTGAGCGCCTTCACGCATTGGGACACTCAGGCGGGAACATTGGCGATCAATCACCAGGGCCAGTTTCCCGTGACCACCCTGTCTTTCAATCTCGCATCGGGAGTTTCGTTGAGCGAGGCAGTCAAGGCCATCGACCAGGCGAAACAGGAATTAAATATGCCGCCCAGCATCGAGGCCGCATATCAAGGCGCGACGCAAGCTTTCCAGGCTTCGCTCACCAGCGAGCCGCTCCTGATTTTGGCCGCGATGATCACGGTCTATATCATCCTCGGGGTTCTTTACGAGAGCTTCATTCATCCGATCACGATTCTTTCGACGCTGCCATCGGCGGGCGTGGGCGCGTTGTTGGCGCTCATGTTATTTCATAACGATCTCAATATCATCGCTTTGATCGGTATCATCCTGCTGATCGGCATTGTGCAGAAGAATGCGATCATGATGGTCGATTTTGCGCTTGAAGCAGAGCGCGAGCATGGAAAGGAACCGCTCGAAGCGATTTACCAGGCGTGTCTATTGCGTTTCCGGCCCATTCTGATGACCACGCTTGCGGCGATGTTTGGCGGTCTTCCGCTGGCATTGGGTGCGGGAACTGGTTCCGAACTGCGGCGGCCACTCGGTATCGCGATTGTGGGCGGACTGATCATGAGCCAGTTGCTCACTCTTTATACAACGCCGGTGATTTACCTCGGATTTGACCGCTTGAATCGATGGCTAACGGGCCGTCGTTCCGAACATTCGGATGATGGGGAGCATGAAGTGGTATCCGAGTCCGAGGTGGAGGCGGAGACGACGTGAACATTTCGGAACCTTTTATTCGCAGGCCGATTGCGACAACGCTGCTCACGCTGGCCGTGGCACTGGCCGGGGGGCTCGCCTTTTACCTATTGCCAGTCTCGCCTCTTCCGCAGGTTGATTTCCCCACCATATCAGTTTCTTCCAGTCTTCCCGGTGCCAGTCCGGAAACGGTGGCGTCGTCCATTGCCACTCCGCTCGAACGCCAATTTGGCCGCATTGCCAGTGTCACGGAGATGACTTCAAACAGTTCGCTTGGCTCAACGAACATTACTTTGCAATTCGATCTCAATCGGAACATCGATGCGGCGGCGCGGGATGTGGAAGCGGCAATCAATGCAGCGCGTGGAAATTTACCGGCGAATTTACCGGGTAATCCCAGCTATCGAAAAGTGAATCCGGCCGATTCACCCATCATGCTCATCTCCCTGACCTCGGACATCTACAACAAAGGCCAGATGTACGATTATGCCTCGACCGTCCTCGCGCAAAAACTCTCGCAGGTCGATGGCGTCGGCCAGGTGAGTGTGGGAGGCAGCTCGTTGCCGACGGTGCGCGTCGAGGTCAATCCGACCGCGCTCAACAAATATGGGATCGGGCTGGAAGAGGTGCGCACGGTTCTCGCCGCAGCGAATGCCAACAAACCGAAAGGCCATTTTGCCGATGCCCTGCATACCTGGACAATCGACGTTAATGACCAGCTTTATAAGGCCGTCGACTACAAACCCCTGATTGTCGCCTATCGAAATTCCGCGCCCGTGCGACTGAGCGACATTGCGGACGTGCAGGATTCGGTTGAGGATATACGCAATGCTGGTTACGCCGACGGCAAGCCCTCGGTGTTGCTCATCATCTCCCGTCAACCCGCCGCCAATATCATCGAGACGGTCGATCGCATTCGGGCGCTTTTACCGGAGCTTAACGCCGCCGTTCCCCCGGCCATCAAGCTGGCGGTCGTCATGGATCGCACGACAACCATTCGAGCTTCCATTCAGGATGTGGAAATAACCCTGCTTATTTCCATTGCATTGGTCATTCTCGTGGTCTTTGTCTTTCTCCGGAATATCCGCGTGATGTTCATCCCCGGCATTGCGGTTCCGGTCTCCCTGGTCGGAACGTTCGGCGTAATGTACCTGCTTGGCTTCAGTCTCGATAATCTCTCGCTCATGGCGTTGACGATCTCGACCGGTTTTGTCGTGGATGACGCCATTGTCGTGGTGGAAAATATCACGCGCTACCTGGAGAAGGGCATGGCACCACTTGCGGCAGCTTTGCATGGCGCAAAAGAGATCGGCTTTACCGTCCTATCCATCAGCATTTCGCTCGTTGCAGTTTTTATTCCCATCTTGTTGATGGGCGGAATCGTGGGACGGCTATTTCGCGAATTTGCCATCACACTTTGCGTGGCCATCGTGATCTCGATGGTCATTTCACTCACGACCACACCGATGATGTGCGCCATGCTTCTGCGACCCGCGCGGGAAGAATCACATGGGCGACTTTATCGTTCGACCGAGCACATTTTCAAATGGGTTCTCGGAATATACGAAACCACGTTGAGCCGCGTGCTTTTGTATCCGGCCATAACGCTGATCGTTTTGATTTTTATGATCGCGCTGAACATCTTTCTCTTTTCCTATGTTTCCAAGGGATTCTTTCCGCAACAGGACACAGGGCGATTGACGGGTTCCATCCTGGCGGATCAATCGACTTCCTTTCAGGCCATGCAGGAGCGTCTTTTGCAAATGATCAAAATCGTCCAGACCGATCCTGCCGTTGATACCATTGCCGGATTTACCGGCGGCGGGACGGCGAATACGGCGCGTCTCTTCATCTCCTTGAAGTCGTTGAAAGAACGCCACAATGATTCGGCGGACATCATCATTGAACGACTGAAACCGAAGTTGGCGAAGGTGCCGGGTGCAGTGCTTTATCTGCAATCGGCGCAGGATCTCCGCGTCGGTGGTCGGCAAAGCAACTCCCTTTATCAATATACGTTGCAGAGCGACAGTTATCAGGAGGTGTCGCAATGGGCGCCAAAATTGCTGGAACAACTCCGTAAAATTCCCATTCTTACTGACGTTAACAGCGATCAGCAAAACCTGGGTATGCAGGCCATGTTGCAATATGACCGGGATACGGCGGCCCGTTTTGGCATCTCCCCACTGCTCCTCGATAACACGCTTTATGACGCCTTTGGTCAGCGGCAGGTTTCCGTCATGTACAGGTCGCTCAACCAGTACCACGTTATCATGGAGGCGGCTCCGCAATACGGGCAGGATCCGCAATCGCTCCGTGATATTTATGTCACCTCTCCCAGCGGCCAACAGGTTCCGATCAGTTCGCTGGCTCAATACGTCCCGACCACCGCTCCCCTTACCGTGAATCACCAGGGCCAGTTTGCCGCGGTTACTCTTTCGTTTAATCTCATTCCCGGCAAGGCCTTGGGGGATGCGGTGACAGCCATTAATGAGGCGCAGAGCAAAATCAAGATGCCTGCGACGGTTCGAGGTGGTTTTCAAGGCACAGCACAGGCTTACCAGGTGGCCCTGGCCAACGAGCCGTTGCTGATCTTAACAGCCCTGGCGGCGGTTTATATCGTGCTGGGGATTTTGTATGAAAGTTATATTCACCCCATCACGATTCTTTCGACACTTCCCTCGGCAGGCGTGGGCGCGGTGCTCGCGTTGATCATCTGGCAAACGGATCTAAGCCTCATCGCCATAATCGGCGTCATTCTGTTGATCGGCATTGTGAAAAAAAATGCGATCATGATGATCGATTTCGCGCTGGCTGCGGAACGGAATGAAGGCAAAAGCTCGCGTGATGCCATTTATGAAGCATGCCTCCTGCGTTTTCGTCCCATTTTGATGACGACGATGGCCGCGATGCTCGGAGCCTTGCCCCTGGCGCTCGACACGGGCACGGGCGCAGAACTTCGTCGGCCACTGGGGATCACGATCATCGGCGGTCTTCTGGTCAGCCAGGTTCTCACGCTCTACACGACGCCGGTGGTTTATCTTTATTGGGATCGTCTTTCGCTATGGTGGAATCGCTCCCACGAAAATAAGGCTACGGAAGAATTCCCGATAGGTCAGGAAGCTTGAAACCCCTTTATCACATGAATTTCCGAAGTCTCATTTTTTCTACCGCCTTGCTCGCTGGAATACCGCTGCTTTTCAGCAGTTGCATGGTCGGGCCCGATTACGTCAAGCCTTCAGATCCTACGCCTGCCTCCTACAAGGAAATGGGCGACTGGAAACAGGCGCACCCGAAGGACGATGCGATTCGTGGAAAATGGTGGGAAATTTATCACGATCAGCAACTCAACACGCTGGAAAATCAGGTCAATATCTCAAATCAAAATGTGCTTCAAGCCGAGGCGCAGTTCCGCGCGGCAGCGGCGCTGGTCAAAGTGACTCGGGCAGGTTTATTCCCGACGCTTACAGCCAATCCCGCCTATACGGAATCGCAGGCATCGCAAAATCTTACCGCCCGTTCCAGTTCAAGCAGTTCCGGTGGCCATACCGGAGCCGTTGCACAAGGTCTCTATAATCTGCCTTTGGAGGCTTCCTATATGGTGGATATTTGGGGGGCTGTTCGCCGCAACGTGGAAGCCAATTCCGCATCGGCCCAGGCATCGTTCGCCGACCTTGAAAATGCGCGCCTCTCCTACCAGGCGACGTTGGCGCAGGATTATTTCAGTCTGCGCGGACTCGATGCCGAGAAGCAATTACTCGATACGACCGTGGCGTCTTATGAGAAATTTCTCACCCTGACGACAAACCGTTACAATGGCGGCATAGCTTCCAAGGCGGATGTGGCCCAGGCCAAAACCCAACTCGAAACGGCGAAAGCGCAGCTTATCGACCTCGGTGTACAGCGCGCAATATTCGAACATGCCATCGCCACCCTGATTGGCAAACCGGCTTCAATTTTTTCACTGAACGAAACTCCGCTGACAGCAACGCCACCGCTGGTGCCGGTCGCTGTGCCTTCGGTCTTACTGGAAAGACGGCCTGACATTGCGGGAGCGGAACGTCGCATCGCATCCGCCAATGCCTCCATTGGAGTTCAGGTGGCGGCTTACTATCCGAGCATTACCCTTAACGGATCCCTGGGGCAGGAATCGATTCAACTTTCGCAGTTATTTTCGGGTCCCAGCTTTTTTTGGTCAGTTGGACCTGTTCTGGCGCAAACTCTTTTTAATGGAGGCAAAACGCACGGGCAGGTTCAGGAAGCACAGGCGAATTACGAAGCGACCGTCGCCGCCTATCGGCAGACGGTTCTGACCGCTTTTCAGCAAGTGGAGGATAATCTTTCCGGCCAGCGTATCCTGGAAAACGAAGCTGCGGTCGAGGATGAGGCGGTGAAGTCAGCGCAACAATCCCTCGATATCGCCACGAACCAATACAAAGCGGGCACCCAGGATTACCTTCAGGTCATCACCGCGCAAACAATCGCCCTGAATAATGAAGTCACGGCGGTCAATCTTCGCACCCGGCGCATGACCACCAGTGTTCTCCTGATCGAAGCGTTGGGCGGTGGTTGGGATGTTTCGAAACTCCCTTCGTCGCATGGAGTGGCTGACGTTCCCGAGGCTCAGTCGCAAATTGTGAAGGCTAAAAAATAATGCGCTTGGTTAACTTGAATGTTTGGTGAATCGGCCTTTTATTAAGAGATGAACGAAAAAACCAAACTTGAACGCATACGGAAGCTGGCCATGTCCAGGGTTTTGGAAGTTCAGCCCCTGGCTGGTGAGGAGATGAATCTACCTCAGGCCGATCCTCATCGGGACGGTTTCATCAATGGCGAGCGTACCTTGGCTGCGCAAATTCTCGCCCTGATCGATGAGAAAGAATTGAAAGAGGTTGTGGAACCCGTGGCATTGGGACGTTAATTTTTTAACTTTATCTGCTCAACCCTTCTCGTCGTAAGCGTATTCAGGTGGCGTATAGACATTGAAAGTCACAGCCCGACCCTTACCGGCATTTTCAAAGCGATGTGGTGTGCCAGCGGGTACGATGCATGTGTCGCCGGAATGCAGGAGTCTCTTTTCGCCTGCGATCTCCGCCTCGATTTCGCCTTCCACAACAAGAACAATCTGATCGCTCTTTTTGTGAACATTTGTCCTCTCAGAACTGCGATGACCCGGCTTTAGAGTCATAACAGCGCTTTGGCTTTGAGCCGTGGTGTGCAAAACCTCAAACCATTCCGTGGCGTCATGGATATTCAAAATATTCATGGGCCAAACTTTGATCTGCACGGAGCGTTTGTCCAGCAAGGGATGATTGTCCAGGCTGGGCAACAGGATGGCTGCGAGAAAAATCGAGGCGGAACGAAGCATGGTTGATTATGGGTCAGGATGTGAACGGGATCACGCCTATTACTTTTAAAACCTACCTTAATTTATGATCGAAAATGTCAGAGATTTGTCAAAAATAAGGTAGATTCATTTTATGCCGGATTCCTTTATCAGCGAACCGATCACGCCCATCGATAGAAGTTTTGATGCCAGCATGATAGCCCGGGGTGAACCGGGGCTGCCCCGAAAATTCCGTTGGCGAAAAAAGGAATGGATGGTGACCGAGGTGCTGGAACAATGGAAAGAATATGGTGATTGCGCTCACGGCAGTGGTGAAAGATATGTGCGAAAACATGGGTATCGCATCCGAACGACGAATGGCCTGGTGCTCAAACTCTATTTTCAACGCAGTTTTGGTCGCGCCAAATTCCGGATCACTTCCCGTTGGTGGATAGCCACGATGGAGGAAAGCGCGCCCTAATCTTATTCGGTAGTGGCTCAGTTTCAATCTAACAAAGCTACAACATCTTCCAATTCCCAAACTTTTTGAGAGATACCCGCTTCCATTGCCGGGGTAACACGAAGACTGGAATGAATCCGGCAGAAATTGTAGTTCATGTAATGAAGAGCAATTGCGTGTTCGTGGTTCTCAATCTTCTTTGAAAAGGCATTTGTCAGGCGCGTAAAGCGGCGCATTGACATCCTCATGGTCAAATTCTGGCGTTCGCAAATGCTCGTGGAAACGTGCGCGTAATCAGGCTTGCCAAGAATCTTCGCTTTACGTGCGCCCATGCACTGTGCCGGGCTGTAACGGGCTTCTGGCGTATTGTTGTAAGACTTGCCGTAAATCTTCACCAATTGAGCGAAGTCGATCTCAGTACCAAAAGCATCTTCAACGGCACGGAGATAGGGACGAAAGCCGTCAGTGGTCATCTGGACGCGATTAGCGAGGCGTCCCGCGAGATCGTGCATGAAATGGTAAGCGGCTTCTGCATCCCGATTGCCAACAAACCAACAGGGAACAAGTTTCGTTTCGGGATCAATCGCAATCCATGTCCAGACATCACCACGCCCTGTTTGCTTTTCTTCTTTGGGAATGTTGCACTCTTTAGCTCCCACAAAAGACCAGATTTCGTCGCACTGGAGACGCTTGCAGGAGAGATTACGAAAGGTCTTATCCTGATATTCAGAGCAGGCACGACCCAAATCACAGAGGAGTTTATCGACTGTATTGCGGGCGATACCCGTCATGCGACTCGTAGAGCGGATCGAATTGCCTTCGATAAGACAGGCAACGATTCTAACGCGATCAGAGGAGGAAATCTTGTTCATAAATTCAAAGTAGCACGTATGCTTGAGCGGTCAAGCACTATTTTAAATCCTCTTATCTTGATGGATGGATAGTTAATCAGCTTTGACAAAAAACGGTCTAGGCCGTAGGTTTTGTCCATGGATACTGTGCAACTTCCTTCCAGTCCATCAGCAGAAGATAAAGCTAAGCGCGTTATTCGCACCATTGTGCGAGACTTCAAAGGCGATACAAACGCGTTTTTCGCCGCCATTACCTCTAAAAAGAGTCGTGACTCAAACTCAGAAACTGAATGTCGCTTTCCAAGCCGGTTTCAGAGATTTGCCATCGCATCTCACAAATAAGAGAACTAGGGGCTTATGGGGGCTGATAAAAACTATCGCGAAAACCCATCTCGATGCATTTATCTGACGGGCGTGATTAACCAAGATTTGGTTAACAAAGTAACGCCAACGCTTAATGAACTGCGGTTCGCTGGAGACGATCCCATTACGGTTTATATCGACAGTCCAGGAGGGTCTACTTCTCATGCCCACACAATTCGCAGATTGGTTAAGGCATCAAATCCAGAGGGTAAAAGATGTAGGCTTATTACGGTTGTCACTGGGATTGCGGCAAGCGCAGCGGCAGACTTTCTCGCGTTAGGAGATTACGCATACGCCTATGGTCATACAGAAATTTTATTTCACGGCGTCCGCCAAGACCCTGACGCGATGCTTACAGTTGAGGACGCACATTTGTTGGCAACTAATTTACAAGAATCGAATGAATTTTATGCAATTCGATTAGCTCGCGATGCATTTTCTAGATTTATACTAAGAATATCCCAGCTACATCAAGAATTTGCAGCCTACAGAAATTCCACCACGACCCATAGCGAATCACTCAAGGGGTTGCTGCTTGCTCTAAGGAAGAATTTGAGTCCTGCGAACCAAAAGGCAGTTCGGGCAGCTCACGACAAGCAAAAAATTATCGAAGAGCTAAACATATCCGTGGATAAGTCAATGAAGCGGATCAAAAATATTTCGGCGTACACGCAGAGCCAGATTGAGGCGACGATTTTTCAGGCAATTTTGAAATATAAACTGCGCAAACATTCGGATGATCGGACGGAATGGCTTCTAAGCCGTTATGGGTTAGAAGAAGTTACACAAGACTTTAGCCTGCTTACGGATTTCTTTTGGGGTAACCCAAAAAAGGACTTAGGAGACCTCATGGACATGTTTGGCGAACTTCTGCTCTCAGATGACCTTCAACAAGCGTACAAAGGGTTAAATGAAACCGAGGAGAACAAGCGAAAATGGCTATACCAACATGCCGTTAAGCCGATTCAACCGCTTTGGTATTTTACGGTTTCTTTATGCAGAATACTACAAACCGCTGACTATACCTTTCAACCGCAAGAGGCATATTGGCTTGGTTTTGTCGATGAAGTTCCCGGAAGCTCTCTTCCAAACATGAGGCAAATGCTCGAATCAGAATCCGCTAAAGTCGAGGTTTCTCCCATCGCTTCTGAGCCGCAACCTTCGCAATCTCCCGCCGCTTAGAAGCGGAAAGACTCTCAGCCCTAGCCTTACCACCTTTCAAGCCTCCCAGCCTTCCAAGCGCGACGGCAGCAGGGTTTTTGACTGTCTCCGGCGTTTCTCTCGTGGACAAATCCACGATGTACTTGGCAAGCTGGTTCGCGTCCCTTGGAATAGATTTTTTGGCCATGCCGGAATCTACCATGCTTAACCGCTTAAGGACAAACGTTTTTCAAACTGAGCCACTACCTCTTATTCCCATAGCTGGACTTAAAATAAGTTATGGGTATAATGTTGAATATTGTGGCAGCGCATTTTAAGACCCTTGTTTCCATCTTCATGGTTCTGTTGGTGCTGGGCACCTCCATGCCGCAGCCTGCTTTTGCCGCAGGGCAATCCCACACAACGAAGTCTTGTTGCAAGGGTTGTCATATGGCTTGTTGTTGTCATTCGCCACAGGCGTGTGGCCAAACGTGTCAGGTTGCCCAGGTTCCGCCTGCCAATGAACGCATTTCCGTAAGGACCGCGTTGTCGCCTTCTCCACGCGTCGATTTTTCTCTCTTTACCCTGGTTCCGATCAAAGATATTAACCGGATTTTAATTTCGACACTGTATCGCCGGGAACTCCATGCTTTGCTGCCATTTGGCGGTGATTCGCCTCAGGCTGTTCTGCGCCTCTGGCTCATCTAGATTCCGACTTCGTTTCATTAACACCTGCCTTTTTGGTCGCAGGTTCGTCGTCTCAAACAACCTTCACGGAGGTCGGATTATGTCTCTCATTCAACAATTTTTAACAACCTGTCAATCTCATCTCAATCGTCGGCAAGCCCTGCTTGGGCTTTCACTGCTGACGCTTTCCGCCTGCTCGCGTTCAGTTCCGCTAACTCAAACCACGGACACCAACGTCGCCTATTACACCTGCACCATGCATACGTTTGTCCGATCCCAGGATCCGCACGGAAAATGTCCGGTTTGTGGCATGGGTTTGGTGCCTGTGATGAAAAATCCCGCCGCGACAAACACCGATTCCAGTACCGCAACCAACGTGGCTCCGGCAGTGGTGGCGGTAGATTCCGTGGATACTTCCAACGGCAGGATCAATGTCGCACCAGAACGCTTGCAGGAAATCGGAGCGACCACCGAAGTGGTTACCAAGCGTGTTTTGACCCGAACGCTTCGCGCTCCGGCGCGGGCAGAAATTGATGAATCGACCCTGCGCGATATCAACATAAAGGCCGGGGCCGGTTACATCGAAAAGCTCTATGCCAATTACGAGGGAAAAACCTTTCACAAGGGAGAGCCTCTCATGCGGGTGCTGTGCGAGGGTTGGCTTGCCGCGCAAACGGACTACATCCGTGCTTATCGGGCCTGGAAAAGAACGCCGACGATGGAGCCTAATAATAGTTTCGCCTTGGACAATAAATTGGGACTCATGCGCGCGCGCATTCGCGTGTGGGATTTATCCGAGGGCCAGATTGCCGACCTGGAAAAATTCGCGTTGAGCACGAACGAAGTCGATCTCCGTACCGGTCACGGACTCTCCGGCAGTTTTGATGTGCTGGCCCCGTTTGACGGCTACGTTCACATGAAGAAAGCGGTGGAGGGAATGCGCTTTGAAGCGGGGCAATCGCTCCTGCAACTTGCCAATCACAGCCAAGTCTGGATTACCGCGCAATTTCCTGAAAGCGAAGCTCCTTACATCAACGTGGGACAGAGAATGGCGGTCTCCTTTCCATCCATGCCACAGCACGTTGCGATCGGAGAAATCAGCTTTCTCGATCCGCATGTGAATGAACAGGAACGGCGTATCATGGCGCGGATCGTCCTGTCGGATAAAGAACACATGTTTCATCCCGGTCTTTTCGCCGAGGTTTCCGGCGAAGTACCGATTGGCGAAAGTCTTAGTATTTCTTCCAGGGCCGTTGTGCCTACCGGAGACAAATACATTGTCTTTGTCGATCATGGAGGCGGGCAACTCGAGCCCCGCGAAATTCATGTGGGCGCGCACTCGGGTGATTATTACGAAGTGCTTTCCGGTTTGAATGAGGGAGACCGCATCATCTCGAGCGCGAATTTCCTGATCGATGCGGAAAGCCGGATTCAGGGTGTGCTCAAAACATGGGGAACTCATCCGTGAAGATTTCAGATTCTTTGGAAGGTCCCACGGGCCTGATTGAAAAAATCACCGACTTGAGCGGGCGTAATTCTTTTTTGATCGGGCTGCTGACCCTGATGGCGGCCAGTTGCGGAATCTACGCGCTCGCACATATTTCGCTCGATGCGATTCCCGATCTCTCCGATACCCAGGTGATTGTTTATACGAATTGGGAGGGGCGCAACCCGGCATTGATCGAGGATCAGATCACCTATCCGATTACGAGCCGCTTTCTTGGCGCACCCAAAGTGAAGGCCGTGCGGGGACTTTCCATGATGGGAAGATCTTTTGTTTACGTCATTTTTGAGGATGGAACCGATATCTACTGGGCGCGTTCGCGGGTCCTGGAATATCTCAATAGCACGCGTGGCTCCCTGCCGCCGGATGTCTCTCCGACACTGGGTCCCGATGCGACCGGCGTGGGCTGGATTTTTCAATACGCACTGGTTGATGAAACCGGCCACAACAATCTCGCGCAATTACGCAGTCTGCAGGACTGGAATCTAAAATACGCCCTCGGCTCCGTCAAAGGCGTGGCGGAAGTGGCCAGCATCGGTGGATTCGTGAAGCAATACCAGGTCAATGTTGACCCCAACAAGTTGATCAATTATGGAATCAACCTCGGCGATGTTGTCGATGCCGTGCGAAAAAGCAACATGGAGGTGGGTGGAAAATCCTTTGAGGTCTCCACCGCGGAATATTACATTCGCGGCGAAGGCTACATCCGTTCCCTCGACGATATTCGACACATCGTGTTGAAGGCTTCCAAGGTTGGCACGCCGATCACCGTGGAGCAGATTGGAACGGTCGAACTCGGACCCGATTTCCGTGAAGGGATTGCCGAGTTCAACGGACAAGGCGAAACAGTAGGCGGCATTGTCGTCATGCGCTTCGGCGAAAACGCCCTCTCGGTCATCGAGCGCGTGAAGCAGAAACTGGATCGGATAAAGCCGTCGCTACCTCCCGGCGTGAAGATCGTTCCTGTCTATGATCGATCAAAATTAATCCTACGCTCCATCGATACGCTAAGGTGGAAGCTGATCGAGGAAAGCATCATTGTCAGTCTCGTTTGTATATTTTTTCTCTGGCATCTGCGCAGCGCCCTCGTGGCGATCATCATGCTACCCACTGCGGTGTTGCTCTCTTTTATTCCATTTGCCGCGATGCATCTCACCGCGAATATCATGTCGCTCGGTGGCATTGCGATAGCCATCGGGGCCATGGTCGATGCGGCGATCATCATGATCGAAAGCGCGCACAAGGAACTCGAACATGAGCACACGGTTCGCGGCGGGGAACCGACCAACCCCCAACGCATCGACGCGATTCTTCGTGCTGCACGGAAGATGGGACGGCCCCTCTTTTTTTCACTCCTGGTCATCACCGTTTCGTTTGTCCCGGTATTTACGCTGGAGGGACAAGCCGGGCGTCTTTTTCAGCCCCTAGCCTTCACGAAAACCTTCGCGATGTTTTTTGCCGCGCTTCTCTCCATCACGCTGGTGCCAGTGTTAATGGTATTTCTCATTCGGGGACACATTACCCCGGAGGCGCACAATCCGATCAATCGCATTCTCATCGCGTTGTACCGGCCCGTCGTCGATTGGGTTCTGCGGGGTCGCAGGCTTGTCTTGGGAATCTCGCTGATCATCCTGATGCTCACGATCATTCCCGTCCTGAATTTGGGCAGTGAGTTCATGCCGCCACTTAATGAAGGAGATATTCTTTTCATGCCGACGGCCCCCAACGGCTTGGCGATTCAGGAAGCGTCACGCATCTTGCATGAGCAAAATGTGCGCCTGAAACAGATCCCGGAATTCCTCACCGTCTTCGGCAAGGCAGGCCAGGCCGAGACAGCGACTGATCCGGCGCCTCTCTCCATGTTTGAGACCACAATTCAAGTGAAGCAACCGAGTGAGTGGCGGCCCGGCATGACCTGGGAAAAACTTCAGGCGGAAATTCAGGATCGTGTCCGCACGCCGGGCATGGCCAGCGTGATCTGGATGCCGATCCAGACGCGCACGGAAATGTTGACCACCGGTTTTCGCTCAAATCTCGGGTTGCGGGTTTATGGCCCGAACATTCACGACATCGCCGAGACTGGGCAACAAATTGAACAGGCGCTCAAGGATTTTCCGGAGACACGCAGCGTCTTTGCCGAGCGTTCCGAAGGCGGACGTTATCTCGACATCAAACCCGACCGCGAAGTCATCGCGCGTTATGGTCTCAGCGTTGGCGACATCAATCAAATCGTGGAGACGGCCATCGGAGGAAATACAATCGGCTATACCGTCGAGGGTCGAGAACGCTATCCCATCAGTGTGCGCCTGGCCCGCGATTTTCGCGATAATGTGTCCGCGATCCGGCAGATTCCCGTGTCGATTCCGGGAGGTGCCCAGATACCTCTTTCCGAACTCGCTTCCATCCAATTTTCGAGCGGCCCGCCCGAAATTCGCAGCGAAAACGGGCAACTGGCGGCTTACGTTTCAGTCGATACGACGGCGAGCGACTTCGGCGGTTACGTGCAAAAGGCCGGGGAACGCCTGCGCCAGATGGTGCATCCACCGCAGGGCGTCTATTGGGAATGGGCCGGTTCATTCGAACAATTGCAACAGGTCGAATCGCGGCTTCTGGTCATCATTCCCTTTACGCTGCTCATCATCGTCCTGCTTTTGTATGTGAATACGCGCTCCATTGTGAAAACTGGCATCGTACTTTTGGCGGTGCCATTTTCCCTGGTCGGTGCTTTTTGGCTGCTCTATTTATGCGGATACCAGTTCAGCGTAGCGGTTGCGGTCGGCTTGATCGCACTGGCGGGAATTGATGCCGAAACCGGCGTGGTGATGTTGATCTACCTGGACCAGGCCTATGATGACCGCGTGGCACGAGGTGCCATGAATAACTTTTCCGATCTTATCGCCGCTGTAAAGGAAGGTGCCGTGCAGCGCATTCGTCCCAAAATGATGACGATGGCCGCCATTCTTTTCGGCCTGCTGCCCATTATGTGGAGCAACGGCTCGGGTTCGGAAATGATGAAACGCATCGCTGCGCCAATGATCGGCGGCGTGGTCACATCGGCCATCCTCGGACTGCTCCTCTATCCCGTTCTTTATGTCTTTTGGCGCAGCCGTCACCTGCCCGCGAAAGAAACCGGGATTTGACATTGGTTGCCGGTCGTCCCATAGAGAATAAGTTTATGCCCTTACGAGTTGCCTTTATCGGTTGCGGCCAGATTGCCAAAGATCATCTCAAGGGTTTGCGCGCTTTGCGTGAACAACCCGGCGCGCCTGAACTTCTCCTTTCCGCTGTATGCGATCCTTTCCCCGAACGCGCGGAAGCCTGGGTCAAGGAAACGGCCTCACTGGAAAATCCCAGCCCGGTGGTGGTGACCGATTATCGCGAGTTGCTAAAAGGACCGCAACGGCCCGACATCGCCAGCATCCTGGTGCCGCATCATCTGCATTTGGAAATTACGGAGGCATTCCTACACGCGGGAATCCCCGTGCAATTGCAGAAACCGATTGGACTTGGCCTTCGCGACGGTCGCAGGATCGTCGAACTGGCAACTGAAACGGGCGTTCCCCTCGTCGTTTCGGAACCGTCCGTGCTGGGGCGCGCAAACCGAAATACCATTCAATGGCTCCGTGCGGGCAAAGAGATCGGACGACCTGTTTTTATGATCGACCAGGCGGTGATCGACTTGGAGGGCGGTTTTTTCATGACGCCGTGGAGACATCTCAAGGGTTACGCGGGCGCGGGCTGGTTTATCGATCATGGCGTCCATCGCACTCACTGGATGCTGGAAGCCTTCGGTTCCTGTCGCACGGCCTACGCGCGGACTCGTCAATTGGAACCCTTGCGTCGCAATGAACGCTGGGGAGAAATTCCGGTGGACACGGAGGATGTGGCCGGTGCGATGCTGGAATTTGAATCGGGGCTGATCTGCCAGTGGAGCGTGATGAGCGGCGGTCGTGGCCAGGGGCATTGGCATGTGCAAGTTTGGGGTGAACGCGGCAGCCTGCACGGCCCAAATTATACTGTGAGCGGTTCCAAGACGCCGACGCCTCTGCCTGTGCCCGCAGAAGACTCGAACCTGCCGCTTGATCCATTCGCGCACAGTTTCCTCGAGTTGATTCAACTGATCCGCGATCCCAAGGCGGCGGTCATCAGTACGCCCGCCCGCGCCCTGGAGGCGGAAGCAATTGTCTATGCCAGCCTCGAATCGGCGCATACCGGACAACCCATTTCCGTGGCGGAAGTATTGTCGGGACAACATCACGCCTACGAAGATACCGTCTGGGCCGCGCGTGATGCCCTGCGCGCAAAAAATCTCGATCTATTCACCTGAGATAAACCGTTTGTCATGCACGGGATAACTTTCGCTAAAAAGAGGCCTGTTTCCCTTTTCGTTTTCTAACGGATACCCAGCTACTCTTTCTAAGAGCCATTAACGGCTAGTGTTGTTGCCTGATAGACTTGAGCATTTCAATTGCTTTGTTCCAGCCATCGGCAGTTCCGGTGAACGTTCCTCGCCAAGTCTTTTCACCTTCTATATTAAAAGCGAAAAACACTTGCTTATTGTCATCTTCAGCGCCGAATAAAACAAAATTAACCGGGAAGGACACGCCGACAATATGCCCCTCAATGAAGGGCTTGGCCCCGGTCTGAAATCGGGGATCCCCTTTTGAAGCCTCCACAAACTTCTTCGCCATCTGCTGCAAATAACCGGGAATTTTCTCCGACTTCAGGTCCACTGTCAGTGGAGTTAGCATTAGCAGGTCGGTATCTTTATCTATCAAATAAACGTTGTCCGGCTCGCTGTGAAATTCAATTTTCCAATCCGAGGGTGCGGTAACAATTAAAGGTCCATCACTAGCATCAGCTGCAGTGACCGCAAAGGACAAGATCAAGAATGTCCAGCAAAGGCAGAAGACTTTTACGGTAAGAACGGTTTTCATTCAGATTTCTACAAAAGGATGTGCTGCCTAAAAAAGTGCGCTCGAGAGGACTCGAACCTCCATGCCTTTCGGCACTAGTACCTGAAACTAGCGCGTCTGCCATTTCGCCACGAGCGCGGGAACTGATTACCACCCTTTTTGCGGCGGAGCAGCATACTACCCTCGTCGCCGGAGGGCGGGCAAGGAAAAGCGATGACCCGGTGCGCCCGGCGTCACCGTTGCCACGGAGCTTGCGGAGGAGGTGAACCCGCCGTAGGCTGTCCCGCTTATGCTTACGCTTGCTGAAATCAGCAAGAGCTTCGGCTCACGCACACTTTTTGAAGATGTCTCCCTGAGTATCAACCTGGGAGATCGCATCGCCTTGGTCGGGCCGAACGGCGCGGGCAAATCGACGCTTTTTTCCATTATCCTTGGCACCACGGAACCGGACAGCGGCTCGGTCGTGCTCGACCGCCATACGACGCTGGGTTATCTGCCCCAGGAAACGGCGGCAAGCGGCGAGGAGACCGTGCTGGAACTTGCGACCGCCATTACGCCGGAGCATGGGAAATTGATGCGCATCCTGTCCGAAGGCGCGCGCACGGGTAACACCGACACGGAAGAATATCACGATGCCCAGGGCCGTTTCGCGGAGTTGGGCGGACATCAGCTTGAGCCGAAAGCCAAGCGTATCCTGAGCGGCCTCGCTTTTCGTGAGAGTGATTTTGATCGTCCCGCGAAGACGATGAGCGGCGGCTGGATCATGCGCGCACACCTTGCGCGTCTTCTCGTCATGGAACCCGACCTCCTCATGCTTGATGAGCCGACGAATCATCTCGATCTCGAATCGCTCGGCTGGTTTCAAAATTATCTCACCTATTATCCCGGCGCGATTTTGATGATTTCGCATGACCGCGCCTTCCTCAACGAGCTGGTCGATTCGATCATCGAGATTCGTAACCAGCAGATCCATCGCTACCGCGGCAACTACGACGCCTATGTCGAGCAGAAGGCCCAGCGCCAGGAAATTCAGCTTGCCGCCTACAAAAATCAGCAGGCTGAGATACAGAAGCTGCAACAATTTGCCGACCGTTTCCGCGCGAAAGCTAGCAAGGCTTCGCAGGCCCAGAGCAAGCTGAAGCAGATCGAGCGCATGGAAAAGATCGAGGCGCCCGAGACGACGGAGCGCCGCATTCACATCAAGTTTCCCCAGCCAGTGCGCAGTGGCCAGCGCGTGATCACCCTCGACAAGATTCATCACGCCTATGGCGAACTCGTTGTCTATCGCGGGATTGATCTCGAAGTGGAGAAAGGCCAGCGCGTGGTGCTCGTCGGGCCGAATGGCGCGGGAAAATCGACGCTGCTCAAAATTCTTGGCGGCGTGTTGCCTGTGCAACAAGGCGAGCGGAAACTGGGGCACAATACCGAAGTCGGCTACTATTCTCAGAATCGCGTCGAGATGCTCAATCCCAACAACACCGTTTTGCAGGAAGTGATGAACATTCCGAACCCGGTGCCCGAAGTGACGGCGCGCACCATTCTCGGCTCGTTCCTTTTTCAGGGAGACGACGCTTATAAAAAGGTGAGTGTGCTTTCAGGTGGTGAAAAATCGCGCCTCGGCCTGATTAAATTATTGCTCAATCCGCCCAATCTCCTGCTCATGGATGAGCCGACGACCCACCTCGACATGGCGAGCATCGATGCGTTGATTGATGCGCTCAAGCAATACCAGGGGACGCTTATTTTCATCAGCCACGATGTCTATTTCATCCGTGCGCTCGCGCAGACCGTGCTTCATATCAGCGCGGGCAATCCCACGCCCTACTCGGGCGATTACGATTATTACCTCGATAAATCGGGGGCTTTGTCGGCGAAGCTCGGGCTTGTCGCGGGTGAACAACTTTCCAATGAAAGCCCCGGCAAAGCGGCCTCCGCGCCACGTGTCTCAAATTCTCCGGGCAAGTCCAAGGAACAAAAACGTCGCGAAGCCGGGGAACGGCAGGCGCTTTCCGCCTCACGCAAGCAGGCGCAGGCACACTTGGAAAAGGTCGAGCGCGAGATTTTTCAATTGGAGCAGCGTCACAAGGAGATCGTCGCCAGGCTGGAAACGCCCGAGACCTACCAGAACGGTGGCGAAGCCGTGAAACTCAACCGCGAACTCATCGAAAACGCCGAGAAACTGGAAAAGCTTAATGAAGCCTGGAACGACGCTACCGCCGAAGTTGCCATCCACGCGCCCGCCGCCGAGCCTGCGCTGAAAGCTTAGACCAACCTCCCCAAGTCACCGGGCAGGGGCGACTCGAAGCGCATCTCTTTACGTGTGACGGGATGGATGAAGCGAAGCGAACTGGCATGGAGCGCGAGACGCTTGATCGGATCCGTCTCCGCGCCATATTTCCCATCGCCCACAATCGGGCAGCCCGCATCGGCGAGTTGCACGCGAATCTGGTGCCGACGTCCCGTTTCGAGCGTTAATTCAACCAGCGTTGTCGCCTTGGCTTTTTTCATCACACGATAACGGGTCAAGGCACGACGCGTTTTCGGGCTCTCTTTATCGCTATAAACCTTGAGAGGATTTGATTCGTCGAGATGCGAATCGAACAGTCCCGCATCGCTGGGTGGTGCGCCCTCGACGACGGCCCTGTATTTTTTCTCCACCGCATCCCAATCATTCTGGAGTACGGTTTTGGCCGATTCGCTTTTCGCAAAGATCATCAACCCTGATGTTTCGCGGTCGAGACGATGAACGATCCAGACGCGCTCGCGGCTGAACTGGTTGCCTTGTCGCACATGATCGGTGAGAAAGACATAGGCGGTCTTTTCCAGTTCCGACGGACTGGCGATACTCAAAAGCCCAGCCGGTTTCTCGATCACGATGATGTCGTGATCCTCGTGTTTGACGCGGACGCCACCTTGCAGCGCAGTCTCCGGTGGCGCGAGACCCTTGGCCCGAATCTCCACCTTGTCGCCGGGTTTGAGCCGATGATCGAATTGCGTGACAACACGGCCATTCACGGTGACCGAGCCAAACTTGAGCCAGGTACGAACCTGTTTCTTTTTCGTATCGGGCCACGCCTCGAACAAATAGACGAGGAGTTCCGAGGGTTGGGACACGGTGCGCGCGGGAGGCATGGCATCACTCTAGCCATGTGATATGGCGATTCACAATGAGCGACGCTCGATTCAAAAACTTTGTCATCCCGAGCTTGTCGAGGGACCTCTCATTATTCTGCTCGTTTGATATCGCATGAGTAAATAGTTAGAGGTCCCTCAACAAGTTCGGGATGACAGGCTTTTTTAAAATAAATATCCTAACTTTTCCGCGCCTGGACGGAATCCACGGTCTTCGCAATTGAATTCGCGGGAAGGATGCCGCGCCAGCTTACACCCGGATAAACAAGCGAGCGACGACCCAAAATCGAGCCGGGATTCAGCACCGCGTTGCAACCGACCTCGACATCGTCGCCGATCAGCGCGCCAAACTTGCGCAGGCTAGTATTGAGAACGGCGTCACCCACGCGCAGTGCAATGAAATCGCCGTTTAATTTGAGGTTGGAAACGATAACGCCCGCCGCGAGATGAACGCGCGCACCCAAAATCGAATCGCCCACATAATTAAAATGAGGCACCTGGCAGCCATTGAAGAGAAAGCTATTCTTGATCTCGGTCGAGTTGCCGATGATTGATCCCGCGCCGATAACCACATTTTCCCGGATATAAGCGCCGTGTCGAATTTCGCAATTCGCCCCGATCCACGCCGGGCCTTTGATGTAAGCGCCCGGTTCGATCACCGTATTTTTGCCGATATAGACCTGTTCACCGATGACCGGCTGGCCGATAAGTTTGCCGTGATTGCCGGGCTTGAGATGCTCCTCGAGATAGAGTTTGAGCTTCGGCAGAATTTCCCACGCCTGCGTCACACCATCGAAAATCGCGGCATGCTCGGTTTGCTTGAGATCGAGATAATCGGCGGGGAGGAAAGTGGGCGTACTCATAACGGCTTGGGCGGGGTCGTTGAATCTGACTTTATCTCCGAATGTGTCCCCGGAGGCGAGATAAACTGTCGCCAGGCGAGCAGGGCAGTGGCCACGAGCATGACGCCCGAGAGCAATTGCCCCTGAGTGATCGTACCGAACCAAAAGCCGATGTCGGAATCGGGTTCGCGAAACTGTTCGCCCATCATGCGCAAAACCGCATATCCGGCCATGAAAGTAAGAGCAACCGCGCCTTCCCGTTTCGTGGAAAAACGCACAATAATAAGAATGATCTGAAGCACCAAACCTTCGAGCAGCGCTTCGTAGAGTTGCGAAGGATGCCGCGGCACGTTCACATCGTTGACCATCGGCGCATCTGAAAAAATCACGCCCCACCAGGCATGCGTGGGACGACCCCACAATTCGCCATTGAGAAAATTGGCGCAACGACCGAGCGCCAGGACAATCGGGGTACAGAGAGCGGTCGCATCGGCAAGATTGTAGAACCGGATTTTCTTTGCGCGCGCGTAGAAAATCATCACCAGGATAACCCCGAGAATGCCACCGTGACTGGCCATCCCGCCTTTCCAAACGGTGAAGAAGTAGGTCGGATCAGTGAAGGTCTGACGCGGAGCATAGAGCAGACAATAGCCGAGGCGTCCGCCGAGGATGACGCCTGCCATCGCAATCCAGACGACGTAATCGGAAATCGCATCGCCGCGCAGCACGCTCCAACCGCGCTTCGCCTGCCAGTGTAGAACAAAGAAGAGGACGCAGAATCCGGCCAGGTATGCCAGGCTGTAATACCGGATTCCCCATTCATTTCCCGAGAACCGGCCCCAATCCCACAGGAAGGGATGTGGGTGCCAGTTAAAATAGGCGAAGAGATGCATGTTAAACCGTAGCGATAGTCAATGACCTCAGCTACAGGTCAGTATCTATTCCTCGTCTTTATAATTTTCCATCAATTCGATGATGTTGCCCTCGAGATCGCGGAAAAAAAGAATCCGAACGCCCCATCCACAATCGATGATGGGATCGGCCTGCGCGCCGTCGGCCTTTATCCCTTCCAAAATGGGATCGATATTCTCGACATCAAAGGCCAGGTGCTTAAATCCGATTGGCTGTTCACCACCTTTTTGACCCGTTGTTTTCGCCGGATCGGTGGGGAATAATTCCAGTCGAACCGTGCCGAGTTTCAACATGAAGAATTCATTCGGCTTTCCGGCATTAAACGTGCGCGACCGTTTAAAGCCAAAATGTTTGGTGTAAAAAGCCTCCTGGGCCGCGAGGTTACGGCAGCCGAAGGCGATATGGTTGAAGGCGGGTAAGGTAGGCATAATAGGAAATATCTAGGCTTAGAACGGTGGCGGCAAAAGCTAAATCGATTATAAAACCACGCTGTCGGAGTTCCCAAACTGGATGCGCAGGTCCGGCACCAGCGAAACAGACCTGCCCGGTGGAACCTCCAGCGAACCACCAGCGGCAGGCAAGCTGGTCCAGGTCTGCTGGGACAAATTTTTGAGCCCCCAAACATCAGGCCGGGTCGGATGAGGTGCCATTTCCGCCATGACTTCGGAGTAATCATTACGCCGATTGTGATCGAGATGATGCGGATAAAGCTTCGTGTTTTGGTTGAGAACCACCGTTTGATGCCCGATGCGCAAACGCAGGGGTGGCGGCAGCGCCTCGTGACAAAACCAACATTCCTGCTCAGGCACGTCACCCGGTAGTTCACCTTGATCGGACAGAAAATTTTCCGCACCGCACTTGTGACAGTAAAAAATCTGGTCGCGCATACGGGTAAAGGTCGCACGCCATTCGCTTTCGCGGACGCGGGCGCCGGGATCGCGCATTCCGGTCGTAAAGGCCCGGGTGAAGACCTGCCGCAGGTAACGCGGATAAAAATTCCAGAAGAGAAGGGCGTTGTCGTGAAGGCCGGGCACGGGACGATTCGTGTCGCGCTCGGGATCGAAAACAAAAGTTGCTTCGCTGCCGTAGAGCTTGTGCATTGCTTCCAAATCAAGGCAGTCGATCTCCGTCTCACGATGACCTTCGAGCGGATGATGTACCATGAGCATGTAGAAAAGGATCACAGCCATGGAATAGAGATCTGTCTGGATGTTGGGCTTCGCCGTTCCGCAGACGACTTCAGGTGCCATGAAACGGGGTGTTCCAAGCACGCCGCTCAACCCCTCCCCATCCACGGCGACATTGTCGTTGTCGCAAATGGAAATTTGTCCCGTTTTCGGATCGAGAAAGATATTGCCGAACGAGATGTCGCTGTAACAGAGACCGATGGAATGAAGCCGCAAAAAACTGTCGGCCAACTCGAGCGCCACGTTGGTGAGAGTGCGAAAGGTGGGATCGACTTCGCGGTTCATCAATTCAGCCAGGCTGCGATAACGAGGCTCCCGCAACGGCATCAGATAGCCAAAACTGGGCACCCCCTGGCACAGCGCAAGATCAAGCGGCCAAAGAAAACGGTCATTGGGAGCGCCTTTATGCACCAGCCGTTCGATGGCGGCGCGCTGTTCCATCGTGGCATTTTTTTGGAAATACCATTTCAGGGCATATTCCTGATTATTCATCAGGGCACGATAAACCTCACCCTGGCCGCCCGAACCAATGAGTTCCCGGACTTCGCATCGCTCTCCTGCGATTTCAAGCCAGACCGTTTGCCCGGGGCGAAAACTAGAACTCATAAGTTTTTGTGAAATTTTCTTCCTCCGACGTCATTCCAAACCTGGCAAACTCTGGACAAAGGGCTTGGTTAGTTCGGCCCCCGCCACAGATTGCAACGCATTGATGCGAACGGCCAGACCCACGGTAATATCATCCCCGCTACCATCGTGCGAGGATTCGCTCAACCATTCCTCGAGATTTTTGCCTACAAAATCGGGACCGTTCTCGCGCAGATAGGCAAGAAAATCGGCACCGACCCTAAAGAAGCCTTCATCATCGCCAAAACAATTCGCGTAACCATCAGTGGAAAGCATGATCATGGCGGGCACACCGCCACGAATGGGTTTGACGCACACTTGAAATTCCCTGATCGCGTGGTTGGTGCAGAGCGAAGCGGTTTCATTGGCGTAAAACTGATGATTTCTCTTCAACGGGCGTGAGACGTGTCCATCCGCATTGACGGTCAGTATGTCTCCATCGCCCAACTGGGCATAAAGAATGTACCGCCGGGTGATCACCACCACGATAAGCGTCGCGCCGTAGGCGAGATACGCGCTGCCCGGTATCTCCATGCCGGGTTTAATCACCGGTGGCGGTTCGGGAAAGGCAGCGAAATCGAGCGGGGAAAAGGGATTGGCCGCAAGGTCTGCACGCACGGCACTGCGCCACGCAACGAGAAGCATCCGCATCCATTTTGTTTTCGCCTGACGACGAATGCTGCTCAGGGGCGCATCGGCCTGCTGTTGAATTAACTTTCCAAGAACGCGCAGGGCGCATTCGGTGGCGAGAGCCGAGCCGCGATCACTTCGAAAACTGCGCGAATTGCCGTGACCATCCGCGACGGCAAGAAAAAGCGGGTCGCCAGCACAGGCCGGATTTTTCAGGCGGATCGCATCCTGATTTTTCATGCCATTACGCTGGTGCGACTCTCCCCGCACGGTGGCGCTTAGCGCAGTCCAGATCGATGACATACAAGTTTTACCACACGTCGGCTTCGTTGGCCTGGATTGCCTCCGAGCCAACGGGAACGGTTGCTGGAAGACCCTCCGGTGCCTTGACTCCTTCCGAGACTGAATCGGAAAGCTGGCTGGCGGGGGATGAGACTGATTTGAGCACGGCAGTGGAAACCCAGCGGATGTGTTCGACAAGCGCTTCCGGATTACTGGCTTGAAACGGGCGAAGGTTATCATTGGCAACAAAGGCGCGGAAAATATCCCGTGCCTCGTTGGAAGTGGCATCATCCCCGATGGCGACGACGATACGCAGCGCCTTCTGTCCCCATGGTTTCGACATGAGATGCTCGAGACCAACTTGAAAATCGTCCGTGGGCAGGCCATCGGTTATCAATGCGAGAATGGGAGGCAAGGCGCGGTCGGTGATAAGCGGAGCCTGCAAGGCATCGCCAACCATGGTCAACGCTTCGCCCAGGGCGGTAACGCCTCCGGCCTCTATGTCTTCCCAGCGATATTCGGAGACGGGTGTCGATACTTCACCCACCCAGTGCGCCTGATCAGCGAAACGGATCGCACTGACATAAACCGACGCATGAGGGTTTTCCCGGGCCACATTTTGCATGTGGGGAATCGCCTCGCGAATCGCGTTGTTGAGCGCTTGAATCTTGCCATCCACACGCATGGAACCCGACCCATCGGCCAGCCAGATAAAATTAAGCTGACGCGAGGTCATTTGGCCGCCGGGACGTCGCGGTGCCATCGATTGTTCGCTCATGGATGTCTCAAATCACGCTGGTTCACAGAATCCAAAGCGTAGCGCAAGGCGAAGCAGGCGTAAAGGAGAGGCGGTGCGTTTTACCTAAAAAAAGCAGGCCTTCGAGACGCTTCAACTGGACAACACCTGTTTCATTCTGCTCGCGCCCCATAAAGTTTTATTCTATAAAATCACCATGAAGATTTATCGCGTGCGCGATAAGGCACACCAAATCCGCATGGCAACGTCGGATGACGGCGTGAATTTTTCAGGCCTCAGTGGTGACCTTTCTTTCGGAGAAGTCAAAATCACCAATGAGCGCATTGAAGTCCTCGGGTTACTCGCCCCCGTCGAGCCTAAAACCATCTATGGGATCGGCCTGAATTACCGGAAACATGCCGAGGAAACTGGCGCGAAAGCTCCTGAGCATCCGATCGTTTTCCTGAAAAGTCCGACAGCGATTCAGGATCCTGAAGGGCCAATTATCCTGCCTCGGCATCTGCGCAGCGACCAGGTCGATTTTGAAGGGGAACTAGGCGTTGTCATCGGTTACGAATGCAAGAACGTCTCCGCTGCGGACGCCCTGGATTATGTCCTCGGTTATACCATCGGCAACGATGTCAGTGCCCGAGACTGGCAGAAGATTTGGGGTGGTTCCCAGTGGTGTCGCGCAAAGACATTCGATACCTTTTGTCCGCTTGGCCCTACCCTTGTAACGAGCGACAGCGTGAAGGATCCGAATAACCTCGCCATTTCGACCCGTGTGAATGGTGTGACCATGCAACAAAGCAATACGCGGGACATGATTTTCAATGTCCCAAAAATCATCGAGTTCCTGAGCGGCAGCACGACACTTGAAGCGAATACCTTGATTTTAACCGGCACACCCGAAGGCGTGGGCATGGGACGTAAACCGCCTGTTTATCTCAAGGCGGGCGACGTAGTGGAGATTGAAATTGAAGGGATCGGCATCCTGCGCAATCCGGTGATCGAAGAAAAAGTTTCTTAAAAAAGAGTGTCATTCCGAATGGAACCGAGCCACCAAAGCTCTTGCAAGCAGCAGACTATCCCGAGGTGGAATTGAGGAATCGGTTAGTAAAAGTTTTTCATACCGAGTCACTTATATGTCCCGGCAACCCGCCATCTATATTTTAGCCAATGTTTATCGTACGATCTACATTGGGGTCACAGGCAATATCGAACAGCGATTATGGCATTATCGCGAGAGGAAAGAAAACGGGTGGGCCAAACGCTACGGGTTGGATCGCTTGGTTTATTATGAACTATTTCCGGACATGACAACAGCCATTGCACGTGAGACTCAACTCAAAAAATGGAATCGAAGTAAAAAATTAAAACTCATCGAAAAGATGAATCCTCAATGGTCGGATTTATCGGCTCATTGGGAAAATGGCAGCATACCGATTCCTCGACTTCGCTCGGAATGACGCGATAGGTAAACCGAGGGTTTCTAAAAATAAAATAGGCTCTATTGTTTTCCCATGAACCTTGACGTATATCGCCGACTCCTGGCGGGTGACTCACTCACCTTTGTTCTCTCACCGAGGGCATTGTGGCGGCTGACAGGCCCGGACAGCGCGCGCTATCTCAACGGCCAAGTCACCAACGACATCGTCGCCCTCAAGGATGGCCAAGCCTGTTACGCGGCCGTATGCACAGCCAAGGGACGCATGGAGGGCGATGTGCATGTGGCGCTTCACGGCGCGAAATTTTATCTCGATGCCGATTTGGCCTTACACGAAAGCCTTGGCGCACGATTGGAAAAATATCTTATCGCCGATGATGCCCTCTTTGAAGATGTGACCGATCTTTGGAAACTAAGCCATGTTTTTGGCGTCACCGCACCACCTGCGCCTGAAGCAGGATTTGTCATTTCAAATGCACGATTCGGATTACCGGGGCACGACGTCTGGACCTCGGGTTCAAGTCCGATCATGGTGGGCGAAAGCGTGGAAGCCGATGTAATCGAAACCTTGCGCCTCGAACATGGCATCCCGTATTGGGGCATGGAATTGACCACGACGACGCTGCCGCCCGAAGCTGGTCCACGCATGATCCAAGCCATCAGTTATACCAAGGGTTGCTATGTCGGCCAGGAAACCATCGCCCGGCTCAAAAGCGTGGGGCACGTCAACCGCACTCTCGTCTTTTTAAAGTCCGATTCGGCCTCTTTTCCGGAAGCCCAAGCTAAGCTTATGCAGGGTGACCGCGAAATCGGGGTTGTCACCAGCGCCGGATTTTCCCCGCGACTGGAAAAAGGAATCGCCCTGGCCTATGTGCAGCGTCAGCTCGCCGAGGTGGGAACAGTGTTGCAGGCCAAGAATCTTGACCTGACGGTAACGACGCCTTTAAGTGCTGCAAAGCCATGAAGAAATCACAGTTCGGTCTAATCTTGATAGTTGTTCTGCTGGCGGGATGTGACCACCACAAACCCGCGAATCAGGCGCAATCGGAGGCAGGCAGTGCGACGGTTGCACGAAGTGATTCCGATCTTACCGGACAACCGACTGAGGAAACCTCGTCATCCAATAAAACTTCTCCCCAGGAAAAGCCCGTTTCAGCCCCCGTCGAGTCCGAGTCCAGCAAGCTTGATTCCTCTCCCGGTGCCGTTTCCGAGGCTGCTTCGATGCCCGCCACCAATACGCCAGCTTCGACTCCGCCGACAGATTCCCCGCCCGTGGTAATTTCCACGCTGCCGCCATCCGATTCACAGGCATCCAGAAAAGAAACCGAGCAAGAACAGGTTGTGGTGCTTCGGACATCGTTCGGGCGCATCATCATCAAATTGGATGACACCGCCGCGCCCAAGACTTGTGAGAATTTTCGCAAGCTGGTTTCCAATGGGTTTTATAACCACACGACATTCCACCGGGTCATCCCGAATTTTATGATTCAAGGAGGCGATCCCAATTCCAAATCGAATGATCGCGCCAATGACGGCCAGGGAGGGCCGGGTTATACCCTGTCACCTGAGATCGGGCTGAAACATGATCGTGGCGCTGTTGCCATGGCCCGGCTACCCGATTCGGTGAATCCGCAGCGCGAATCGAACGGAAGCCAATTCTATATTTGCGTCGCTCCCTGCCCGAGCCTCGATGACCAATACACGGTTTTCGGACACGTCATCAAGGGGATGGATGCGGCAGTCAAGATCGCAGAGCAATCCCGTGACAAACGGGACGATCCACTTAACCGGATCGAGATAGAGGCCAGCCTTGAATCCAAGGACAAGGCTCTCGCGGAAAGCCCGGCCGTCAATCCCTAAGGAATTCAACGACCGGGCGTGCCCTGCTAATTTAGGACGAAAGAGCGTATCTCGCTTCACCGATCTTATTGATTCCCTTGATCTTTTTACCAGTCGTATAGAACCAGCTAAAAATATTGCCCGGTTTGACCTTCAACTTGGCAGCCAATTCCTTGACGGTGATCCCACTGGAACCAGCGCTTTTCAGCGCCTTGAGCAGCGGTTCTTTCAAACGCTTGCCGCGTTTACTCCGCTTGCCCGTCTTTGCAGCTCCTTTGACAGAGGGGGGACGACCCGGCTTGCGACCCCGCCGTTTCGGAACTGATCCTCCGCTCTCAAGTGACCTGAGAGCCTGATCGACCCGATCCAGCTTCGTCTGAAGCGATTCTTTTTCTTTTACCAGACTGATTAGCTGCGCTAATTGAGCGCTACTTAGATTAGATAATGACATGTGACATAGTTATAGGATTAGCATCTGAGACGCAACTCTATATTTTATCTAGATATAAAATAATACAGATATATTTCGGAATCCTATTCGGGTGGATTTGCATTGGGCGCATCCAACTTGACTTTACCACCCCATGAGATAATGCGCGCCTTTGCTCCCGCCGCCTCGGCTTCGGCTTTCTGCTTATTGGCATTATAGGCCAGTGAAAGGCTTGACCAGACAAACTGATTATTCGGATCGATTTCTGCCGCACGTTTACCTGCCTCGATCGATTCTTCATATCGATCCAGTTTATAGAGAGCCATGCTCAAGGCGTGCCAGCCATCCTGAAATTGGGGATCCTGCTCGATAACCTGACGAAAATATTTCACCGACTCTTCCAGTTCGCCGATCGCCAGCGCACCGTTCCCCTCATCCATTAATTCATCTATTGTCGGCATGGAGTGATCCTAGAATCTATTTCGCAATTAATCGACAAATAGTCTCCACCAACGAATCGAGCGTCGATGCTGGCGCTTGGGCGGCGATTTCATAACCTAGTTTTTTTAATGTGGCGCTTGTAACCGGCCCCATGCTGATGATTTTCGGCATAGGCGCATCCGGCACCGATTGAAGATTCAACGCATGCCAATTTTCCACCGTGCTTGAACTGGTAAACATGATCCAATGCGCCCCTTCCTGCACATAGCGAGCACGGACTCCAGTCGGATCTTCCTGTTCCGGTTGCGTATCATAGAGAACCCATTCCTCCACAACACCACCGCCCGTGCGCAACCGATTCGTCAATTCCGCATCGGCGAGACGCCCGCGCGGCAGGCAAATGCGCTCAGATGAAGCCATACGACCAATCAACACCTCGGCTAATTTTTCCGTTGTGAAAATATCGGGTTGTAAATCGATTCGTAAATGGAGATCGGACAGTTTCTTCGCTGTAGCCGATCCGACCGCTGCGATCTTGACTGACCCCAAATCCCGCAAATCCGGCGTAACTTTAAAGAACTCGGAAAAGAACAAATCGACTGCATTCGGACTGGTAAAAACGACCCAGTCGAAATGTTGCGAGAAAACCTTGAGCGTCTTTTGTTGAACATCACCAAGCGAAAGCGGCACGATACGAATGGTCGGAATTTCAAGAACATCGGCTCCCAGTTGCGCGAGCCGTTCCGTCAGGCCGCTGGCCTGCTGACGCGTACGAGTCACAACCACGCGCTGGCCCCAAAGCGGCAATGCTTCATACCAATTCAGCTCGCTTCGTAGTTTCACAACATCGCCAACAATAATGATGGCGGGCGCTTTAAAGCCGCGTTTCTCCACGAGATCGGCGATGGTTCCCAGCGTTCCCTCCAGGCTTTCCTGCCGCGCCGTGGTACCCCACCGCACCAGCGCGACGGGCATTGCTGGATCAGCTCCCTCCGTCATCAAACGATCAGCGATTTCCCTTAGTCTTTTCACTCCCATGAGAAATATTTTCGTTCCGCGCAGTTGTGCCAATTGAGGCCAATCAATGGTGGAGTCAGGCTTAGCCGGATCCTCGTGTCCCGTGACGAATGTCACCGTCGAGGCAAAATCGCGGTGTGTGAGCGGAATGCCAGCGTAAGCGGGCGCAGCAATCGCCGACGTAATGCCCGGCACAACCTCGAATGGAATTCCTGCACGTGCGAGATTCTGCGCCTCCTCACCACCCCGGCCAAAGACGTAGGGGTCGCCGCCCTTGAGCCGCACAACCTGCTTTCCTGCCCGGGCATGCTCAATCAGGAGGAGGTTGATTTTATCCTGCGTCAATCTCTGCACCGAACCCGATTTCCCGGCATAAACGATTTCTGAACCAGGTCGCACCCATCTCAATATTTCCGGATTGCAGAGATAATCATAAACAAGCACATCGGCCTGCCTGATCAATTGTTCCGCACGAAGCGTGATCAGACCCAACGCACCGGGTCCGGCACCGACAAGATAGACACGCCCCGTTTTCACCAATTCGCTCATCGGGAAATCTCCTCCGCAAGCGCGCGGCCCAACGCTTCGGGTTGGTCAATCGAACCGGACCGCACTCCGCTTCTCGGTGCCGTTTCATCCCCAAGCCATGCGATCCCGTGAAGTTTCAACCTATTTTCCGGGCAAATCTCGGCATAAGCCGCGATGGGCTGCTGGCAGCCGCCACCCAATGCCTGAAGAAAGGATCGTTCTGTCGCAACCTGGGTTGCGGTCATCGAGTCATTCAGCACATTCACAATCCCGGAGATGTCGCTCGCTCCATCCCGAATTTGTAAAGCCAGTGCGCCCTGCCCCGGCGCGGGCAACATGATGGAAAAAGGCAATGGCGTAATAGTCAAACCGGAGACTTCGGGCCGTAATCGCTCCAACCCTGCAGCGGCGAGAATCAATCCGCTCCAATTCTGATTCTCAAGGAATTTGCGCAAGCGCGTATCGATATTGCCACGAATTTCCGCCGCCTGAAAATCGTTTCGGGCCAATCGCAATTGCGCGGCACGACGCGGACTGCCCGTGGCGATGATAGCCCCGGCAGGAAGTTCATTGAAATTCTTTGCACCCCGGGTAATCAACACGTCCCGCGCATCGACCCGTTTCGGAATCGCCGCGAGGATGAGGCCTTCCGTATCGCTGGTCGGCAAATCTTTCAGGCTATGCACGGCCAGGTCGATTTCGCTGCTTAAGAGCGCGCGCTCCAGTTCCGCCGTGAACAGCCCCTTCCCCAACGGCTGACTGGAGGAGGCATCGGCTTGTTCCGAAAGTCGATCTCCCTGCGTCTTGATGATTTTTATTTCAAAGCTGAGATCGGGCCACGCACGTTGCAAATCCATCATGACGAGCTTCGTTTGAGCGAGCGCCAAGGCGCTGCCGCGACTACCAAGAATCACCGGTTTCACGCTACGACCAGCCCCGTCCGCATGTCATCCTGTCCGGGTTCTCCCGCCTGCCGATTCGCCCAGGCCATGTACCGCTCGACGTGTGGCTTGAGAATTTCGATGCTGCGGGTGATTTCGGCCTGCCTTTCACGTAGATGCGCATGGGCAATCGATTGCAGATCATCGATATCGTAGAGGTAAACGTCGTCGAGCAGATTGATCGATGGCTCGAAATCACGCGGCACCGCAAGATCGATCAGGAAAAGCGGTCGGCGCTGACGCCGTTTCAAGAGAGTCTCGAGCTTGGACTGTGTCAGAACATAATGAGGCGCGCTGGTGGAACTGATCATGATGTCCACATCGGCGGCGCGATTTTCCCATTCATCCCAGTGCACGGCCTCGCCTTTGAGTTCGAGCGCTAGCGCCTCAGCACGGTCAAGAGTGCGATTGGCAACGAGAATCGAAACCACACCATGACTGAGAAGCGAACGGGCGGTTTTTTCACTGGTATCCCCGGCCCCGATTACCATCACGCGACAGTCGTGAAGCTCGCCAAAAATTTTTTCAGCAAGGTCGACCGCAACCGAACCGACCGAGACACTTCCGCGCGTGATGGCCGTGCGCGAACGAACAGCTTTTGCGGCGGCGAAGGAAGATTGGAAAAGCCGGTTGAGCCACTTGCTGGTCTGGCCATGCTTGTGCGCAATCTGGTAGGCATCCTTCAATTGTCCGAGAATTTCGGTTTCACCCACGACCATCGATTTCAGTCCCGACGCGACCGAAAAGAGATGCTCCACGCACGGCACGTCATGGAACTGAAACGACAGGGGCGCAAAGTCCTCCATCACACCATGAAAACGGCAAAGAAAATCAGGCCACGCCGCGGCGGCCCGCTCGGGTTCCGATGTGGCTCCAAAGTACTCAACCCGGTTGCAGGTGGAAACCAGAACCGCCTCGCGTAAGCCGAGGAGTTGCTTCATTTGTTTCAACGCCTCGGGTAATTGCACATCGCGAAAAGCGACTTTCTCTCGCAATTCGATCGGCGTTTTTTCGAAGGTCAACCCTCCGCAAATGATATGCGCACTCATGGGTTAACACTCACCTCATGTGGAAAAACGTGCGATGCGCTCAGGGAATTAATGCCCCAGAACGTAAGCAGAATGAAAATATAACTGGCCACGGAAAGCAGCGCTGTCTTTTTGTGACTGAGCCGACCTGCCCACAAGACCAGAACCAGGGCGGCGTAAATTCCCCAGACCACCGCCGACCATACGATCTTGACCCAGTCCTCGGAGTTTTGATGCGGAATGAAAAATCCGAGGAAGGCCCCGGCTGAAAAAATGATGAAACCCAAAATAAGAATGCGCTGCTGGACGTCCTCAAGTCGTCCGACATTGGGCAAGGCATAAAACCAGGAGGTCAGGACGTGACGTTTCAACTGACGTTCCTGGATGAGATAGGCCAGCCCCGCCATGGCGGCGACCCCAAGCACGCCCAGCCCCAGCAAAGCAAGCGTGGCGTGGAGTTCCAATTGCCATCCGAGATGCGGCATGGCGCTGGGCAAATCGATGGGAGCCGTGAGAGCAAAAAAGTTGATGAGAAATACAATGGGCGCAGTGAAAGCCCCCAAAATCGACATGTGATAGGCTGGACCAACCACGAGATAGGTCAGCACCAACGACCATGAAAAAAAGGCGAGCGTCTCAAACAGATTGGTAATCGGGCAATGTTGGATCGCCTCCCCGCGTTGATGCAGAAAAAGCGTATGAAAAACAAAAGCGAGCGCAATCAGAAGGAACGTCCAGCGATTGGCAATCGGTCGCTGCGATCCCAGGGCGTAGAGACCCCATCCCGCGCTGGCCAGGTAGCCGAGCGTGGCCAGAAAAAGCCAGAGATGATCATGCACTCCCCTAGTTAAACTTAAGATGGTACGGAGCGCAAGATTGGGGTCTTTAAGTTATGAGTGACTATTTTTATTTTTCCACCCACCGATGAGCATCATCGACATAACCCTTAACAAACGCATTGGAGTTTTTTAGGTTCCATGCCATATTCAAATGCATGAGCGGTATCAATTTCGTGATTGATGAACATGGTAAAAAAACGGCCGTCGTCATTGATTTGAAAAAACATGCAGAACTTTGGGAAGATTTTTACGACTCTGTTCTGACACGTTCCCGCAAAAATGAACCGCGTGAATCCTTGGAGAGCGTAAGAAACCGTTTGAAGGTTAAACAGACGGCCCATGCCTGATTATTCCGTCACTTTTGCGCGTTCGGCTCGCAAAGAATTGGAAAAGCTGCCGCCCACAATAGCCGGGCGTATATTGGGCAAAATTGAAAATTTAGCGATTGCGCCAAGACCCCATGGTTCCCTTAAACTACAAGGCGAAAAAAACCTCTGGAGAATAAGGATTGGAGATTACCGCGTGGTTTATGAGATTCATGATGATAAGAAATCAATCGATGTGGCTATCGTTCGCCACCGCAAGGATGTCTACAGGGACAGCTAAAAGCCCCATCACTGCAATACGTTATTCTTCTCATCCAACCGAACGATGATCGGCTGATGCTTGGCGGCGAGTTCTGCGGGAACCTGCGCAAAACTCATGATGGTCAGGCGATCTCCGATCTTGCCGAGATGGGCCGTCGCGCCATTCAATTCGATGACGTTAGTTCCGGCACGACCAAAAATGATATACGTCTCAAAACGCTCGCCGTTATTGATATTACCCACGAGGATTCGCTCGTACGGGAGGAACCCCGCCTTCTTCGCCAGGTCTTCCGCCACGGTGAGGCTGCCCTCGTAGTGGAGACTGGCCCCAGTCACAGTGGCGCGGTGAAGTTTCGATTTCAGGAGTGTATAGTGAGACATGCGACGACTTGAATGGGTAAAACTATATCACAACGGCGCGATTTATTCGATTTCGCGGACACGTTCGAGATGACGCCCGCCATCGAACGGCGTCTTGAGAAAAATCTGCACCAATTCAAGTGCGATATACTCGGAAATCATGCGCTGGCCAATGGCGATGACATTGGCGTCGTTGTGCCGGCGACTCAATTCGGCGGTCTGCGTATTCCAGACATAGGCACAGCGAACGCCCTTCACCTTGTTCGCCACCATGGCCTCACCGTTGCCCGAGCCGCCGAAGACGATCCCTCGCTCACACTCACCGCTGGCCACCGCCTGGGCGGCTGGCCGGACGAATGCTGGATAAGACACCGGTTTCTCGCTATCGGTACCGCAATCCTTCACTTCATGACCAAGTGACAGAAGCAGGGCTTTCACCTTCTCCTTGTAAGCGAAACCTGCGTGATCGGAACCGAGGGCAATTTTCATGATGGGAAGAAGAAAGAATTCTTCAACTCTGCACGGGTGTCAATGCAGGCTTTAGATCACTTGTTTAAAATTTCGTTAAAAAACTATTTAACCTCCTGCCACGAACCGATGATCGCGACATTCTGACAACTTCTGGATGCAAAATCGTACCGGCATTGCAAAAAGTGAAACCCTCCCACTTGGCCAAAAACTTTTTGGATAAAAATATAATCGGTCGAGGGATCTATCTTCTGAAAATCGGTGTAGTTACAAAAAATCACCTTGTGACCGTCGATGACCATCCCAACAAATTGCCGGGTATAGGCATTATAATTTTTCCCGATCAAAACCAACTCACCCTGCATGTCCCTGGCTGAATCGGGCGGAAAATCCGTGGGATTCTTCGCCAGGTCGGGGTAAATAACGCTTAGGTCGGTCGCGCCACGATGGATCAGTTCGCGAAATGTTCTCTCCGCCACCACCACACTATTCGCCGAAGGTGTCCAAAAACCGGTTATTTTAACATCCTCGGGCAAACTGTCCGCAAACTCGGCCTTATGATTGGAAGCATAGTTCTCGGGAACGATGTAGCTGACGTGAGAATCCATCGAGACCTTAAGGAAGGAGTCATCAGCACGAATTGCCGACATGATGCCGTGGATCGCCAGAAATGAAATCACTAGCCCGAGGCGCACATTCCTTGTTTAGCACAGCGAAGACTCTCTAAACACTCCATTTTTATCATCAGGGTTGTCGAATAGCTTCTTTAATAATTCAGTCATCCCGAGCTTTTCTCGGCGGCTTTCTCGTCGAAAAAGGCTCGGGATGACAGCGGCTGAATAATCATGTAAATCATATTAATCCTGTCCAAAAAGTTCCCTGCCTTTTCCTTCCGTTAAATTTTTTCCATGAACCGCATTCACCTACTGCCCGAGCACGTTGCCAATCAGATCGCGGCGGGAGAAGTCATCGAACGCCCGGCATCGGTGTTGAAGGAACTGCTCGAAAATTCGCTCGATGCGGGCGCAACGCAGATCGATGTGCAGATCGGCGCAGGCGGACGGAGCCTTGTCTCCGTCACCGACAACGGTTGCGGCATGAGCAAGGACGACGCGTTGCTCTGCCTCGAACGCCACGCCACCAGCAAGCTCCGCGATAGCGACGATCTCGACCGCATTGCCTCGTACGGCTTCCGCGGCGAGGCCATTCCAAGCATTGCCTCAGTCTCGCGCTTTCGATTACGCACCCGCGAAGCGGACGCGCTGGCTGGCACGGAATTGATCATCGACGGCGGCAAGCTCCGAGATGTGCATGAAGTGGGCCTGGCGCCGGGCACGCAAGTCGAGATTCGTTCCCTCTTCTTTAATCTTCCCGCGCGACGTAAATTTCTCCGCACGGAAGCGACCGAATCGGCCCACATCCGCCACACGATGTTGCTGGCTGGCCTGGCCCGGCCCGATGTCGGCTTCACCTTGACCATGGACGAACAACCGGCGCAACGCTGGCTCCCCGGCGAGGATTTGCGCCAGCGGCTCGTTTCGATTTTTAGCGCCGACTGGGTTGACCTGACCGTACCCATCGAGGCTGCAACCGGGAATTTGCGCTTGCACGGCTATATCGGTAAACCGGGCGTGAGCCGGGCTGCCCGCGGCGAGGAACTTTTCTTCATTAACCAGCGCCCCGTTGAAAACCGGACGCTCCACTTCGGTTTGCTGGAGGGTTATCACAATTCCCTGATGAAGGGCCGCTACCCGGTCGCAATTCTCTTCCTGGAAATGGATCCCGCCGGGGTGGACGTGAACATTCATCCGGCCAAGCGGGAAGTCCGTTTCCACGACGATTTCACCATCCGTCATTTTGTCGTTAAAGCCGTCCAGGAAGCGTTACATGAATTTTCAGGCACACCCGCCGCTAAATTTACGTTTGGAGATCCAAATGTAGCGGCGGTCTATGACCGTCGCTCGAATTTGCCTTCCCCTACAAACACAGAAAACACCCCTGCCGAAGGAATGGAACCATTGCCGTCGCCAGACCCTGTGCTTAAAAAACAGGAAATTAGCGACGGTCATAGACCGCCGCTACATCTGGATAACACTGACTCGCAAAAATTATTCTCACCCTTGGAATCGGAAACAGAACCGCTTTCATCTCAAGACACGCTTTCTCTTCCTGAAGCCTCCCCCTCCCGCACCGCATCGCGTCCCGAACCACTCATTACCAATCGACTTGGACTTCGCGTGATCGGCTGTGTGGCAAATCTCTACATCGTGGCGGACAGTCCCGAGGGTATGGTTCTCATCGATCAACATGCCGCGCATGAACGGGTGCTCTTCGAGCAGATGCTCCGGCGCATGGCACTGCAAAACCCCGCCTCGCAGCAGCTTCTCTTTCCCGTCACGCTCGAATTCATGCCCCGCGAAGCCGACTTCCTCCTCGCACAGGTCGAAGCATTGCAACAGGCTGGCGTGGGCATCACCCGTTTTGGGCCAAGCACATTCCTGATCGATGCCCTGCCAGCCATGGTCAAGGCACGCGACGTGGCCGAATTCATCCGCACCGTCGTCACTGACCTGCAGCAGGAAGGCGGAGAGACGCGCAAGGGACGCCGCTTAAGCGAAGAAGTCGTGGCAAAAACGGTCTGCCGTCATGCGGTGAAAGCCAACGATGCGCTCAAGCCCGCCGAGTGGGATCAACTCCTGCACGATCTGCTTGCCTGCGATCTGCCCTACACCTGCCCACATGGCCGCCCGACCATGATCCAGCTTTCGCTTGCCGAGCTTGAAAAGAAATTCGGACGCGTGCAGTAGATAGTCGCCACTGGCTCAACGGCTGCCCAAAAAACAAAACTCACTTCACGATCGCACGAATATCGTCGATCACATGTCCCGGTTCGGTGCCTTGGGACGTCTCGGAAAGGACACGCCCCTTCCCATCCACCAACACCAGGCAGGGAAGGTCTCCTTTCAAGTATTTCCTGGCTTCAAGTTCAGGATTATTGATGTCGTTATACCAAATCGCGGGCCATGACATCGAATCGTTGCGCATGAAGTTCAGCATGTCATCCTCGCTCGCATCCAGATCGATGAAAATGATCTCAAAATCAGGATGATAAAGTTTAAAGTCCCGGTAAAAACTAACCAAATTCGGCGTAAACGTCCGGGAAGCTGAGTTTGAGGCAGCCGCGTAATAAAAAGCCCAGTATTTGACCCCGGCAAGCTTCGACGCCTCAAAACTGCGCGGCGTTCCGTCATCCATGGTCATCAAACTGATACTGAATTTCTTCGCGAAGACATTGCGCACCTCCGGCCTCCCTTGATCGGCTGTGGAGGTGGTGGGTTTGTCCTTTTGTTCTGAAGCAAAAAGGACATCGCGAGCCGTCAGCGTCAACGCCCAGGCTGTTTCCAGCGTGTACCGGGAGACATATATCCCGCCTAACAAGACAAGTCCCAAGCTCACGATAATAACCTTCCGTATCATTTGTTTATTGAAGCTGCACTTCTTCATCAACATAGTCAATTCATCGAACTTAACAATCGATAATATTCCCGGTTGAATTTTTTTTAGAAACGTGCATTATTCCTTCACCATGATCTCCTTACCCGCTGCCAAGGTTCTTTTTTTCATCGCTCTGACTTTAGGGCCAAGCGATCCCCAGAAGATTTTTGTCACCAGCAATTCCGAAAATTATTCATGGAACCACACCTCAAAAGGGTGGGTTTTGGATGCACAAGGTTTTCCCTCCTCGGATTGGACGAGGGAACCGGATCGTACCGATATGATCATGACTGATAACCAGGTGGTGGATGGACCGATCAAGAGCATTGCCAAGCATGATTGGAATCACGATTCCATCATGATTCTTGAGAATGGTGACCGGGTCGAAAAGTGCAAAGATTATGGTTTTTATATCATCAATGCCGGTGGCGCCAATCAGAAGGTCTATACGATTTTTTATAACTCCTGCCACTCCGCAAAAGCGACCCAGATCGACTTAAGTTCGACTGACGAGACGAAGCCTTAATTCGGCGTTTCCCACTAGCGTGGAGTTTGGAAGCGCAGGCCGCGTTAAATTTTCTGCTATTCTCTCTCTAGAGAGAGCATTTTCAGTTTGGATAAAGACACAGAAACTGAACTCATGGCAAAGCCCGCTACAAAGAAGCTGTCATCCTGAGCGAAGGTGAGTCCTTAAGCCCGTTTGAGCGCATCGTTAACCTCGAACCGCAGTCGAGGGATATGGCTCGAATTGAGCTGAATACGAGAGACGGCGAAAAGTGCATTCGCCTCAATCGAGAATGCTTTAGCGGCGAAGAATTGGGGTTGGATCAGGAAAGGCACCGCTATCGTTGACTATCCAATCTCAACATTAATCCATCAACGAAAAACCCCGGTTGGCGTCGCGAGACGCCAACCGGGGTTTCGACCCGTTACGGGCAGGAAGTCTTTATATTTAAGCGATGAGGCGGCGGCGTACCACGAAGAGCAGGCCAACCACGCCAAGACCGAGCAACGCGAGGCTGCTGGGCTCAGGAACCACCGCAATGGTGATAGTGGCGTTGGCGAAGGTAATGCCATCCCCGATTTGGTCGCCGGTGGAGCTAAGACCCGTGCCAAAGTTGGCGGAGGTAAAGCCAATACCCAATGCGATCAACTCTGCTTCGGTATAAGTACCGGCAGCAACTGAACTCCCATTTAGGCTCACTGCGCCAAACGTCCAATTCTGGTCAAGATCAAGAATGTAGGTCGAACCAGTCAAAGTCAGGGAGCCACCCGAGTCATTGAGACTATAGTCAGTTTCAAGCTGGGAATGGTTGGCCAGGCTAATCGCGCCAGTACCGAGAGAGCCAGTGCCGGATCCCAACAGGTAACCGCCAATCACAGTCCATCCGCCCGTGAACGAGTTATTCGTGCTTGTGACGTTTATGCTTTGGAGAGAAAAAGTTCTTGTGGCATTCGTATCGCCCTCCACCTGCAAGTTGCCGCTTCCGCTCAGCGAGCCGGCAATGGCGAACTGCTCATGGGTAATACCTGTATAACCCTCTTCCGTGTTAAGCGTCGAGGTGGTAGCGACTTGGATGGAGCCACCGAGGGTATAAGTAGTATTGCTACCGGCAAAGCCACCATTAACCATGCCTCCATTCAAAATGAGGCCGGGATTTCCGCTGACTGAATTGAAATTGTAAGTTGAGGTACCGCCTCCCTTCAACTGAAGTACGGTGCTGGTGCCACCCGTAATAGTGACGGTACTATTAGCGAGAACCGTATCTCCAACTCCATCCAGGATCAATTGATCTCCGGGAAAATTGAAAGCACCAGTAGCAGCGGGAGAGCGGACAACGGTAGTACCCGCAGAAGTCTTCGCCTCGTACGTGTTTCCAGCTGTGGCTCCGGCACCGCTTGACCAGCCAGCTCCAACGGTGGTCCAATCATTACCCGATGTAGCATGGACAGTAGTGGTGAAGCTGGCTGCGAAGGCAGTCGTACCTGTGAAGAGTGCTGCGATAGCTGATGCGAGGATGAGTTTTTTCATGGCTGGATAATATGTAGGTTTATTCTAAATTGGCTGGCGCAATTCGACAATTCTTGCAATTAACACTTTTTTCCTTTTTGTGTCAATAAGATAACGATAGAAAAATTACATAGCTGTAAACAAAACTTCTAATTTCTTTTTGTGCTGACGAGCAGGAATTACCAGCCTCGACAAAGTAAGACGCCACCTCGGCACCGAGGCAACTACCGCTGACTACCCAATCCCAACATTAATCCATCAACGAAAAACCCCGGTTGGCGTCGCGGGACACCAACCGGGGTTTCAACCCGTTACGGGCAGGAAGTCTTTATTTAAGCGATGAGGCGGCGGCGCACCACGAAGAGCAGGCCAACCACGCCAAGACCGAGCAACGCGAGGCTGCTGGGCTCAGGAGCTGCAACCGTGATGGTGGCATTGGAGAAGGTAATGCCATCTGTTAGCTGGTCACCCGTACTACTGACACCCGTGCCAAAGTTATTGCTGGTAAAGCCGATGCCCAACGCGATCAAATCGGCCTCAGTATAAGTGCCGAAAGGAACTGAGCTTCCATTAATGGTTACCGCGCCGAATACCCAGTTCTGGTCGAGTTCCAAGACGAAATTTTTCCAACCACCACCGTTGTTGCTGGAGTTAATGGTCAGACTACCTCCTTGATCGTTAAGGTTGTAATCGGTCTCCAAGGTAGCGGCCCAAGGAGAAAGGGGACCACTATTGCCAGCGTTAACCAAGACACCCGTCATGACAAAATTAATGCCGTTGACGCCAAGGCTGCCAGTTCCCGAACCAAGCAGGAAGCCTGCATCAATCGACCATGTGCCGCTAAAGCTGTTGTTCGCGCTTTGAATATTCAAGGCAGGGACGGCAAGCAACCCGGGAGTGGTGAGGGGTGTATTTGCGCTTGCTGCGACGGATGTATTATAAGTAGCCGAATCGGCCAAATGAACGGTACTACTGCCGCTAACCGTCGATTGAATAATTATGGTTTGATTCACGGCAGCATTATTAGAGTAATTCGACGTGTTACTTCCATGGGTTGCAGTTATAAAGGTGGAAGGAGCAATAACATGAATGCCACCCGTCAAGGTGTAGGGATGCGTAGAATTACTATCTCCATCATCGACGACGCCGCCGTTAAGGATGAGATTTGCAATGTTAACCGTACCACCGGCGCCATTTCTAAGCAGGAGCTGGCCATTCGTGGTTTGGATCGTTGTGCCGATACCATCGATCTGAAGGGAATTTCCCCCGAAAGTTCGGGTTGAACTAAGAGATCCGGTGCGAACCAATCCGCCATTGGTCAGCACTTCAGCCGTATCGCCAGTTGTGGGAACACCGTTTTGATCCCAGTAAGCGGCCGTGTCCCAGCCAGTAGCGGTTTGTGCTTGTGAAGAGGAGGAAGTATAGGTCGTCGCGAAAGCAGACGTGCCAGCAAAAAGGGATGCGAGAACCGCTCCGAGGATGAGATTTTTCATGAGTGGACGAGGGGTTAGTTTCATTCTGATTGGATTGTTAAAGATTCGCTAATACTTGCAATTAAAGCTTTTTTTCTTTGTGCGTCAACAAA
>JABDGH010000008.1 GCA_013286145.1 Verrucomicrobiota bacterium | reverse complement strand
ATAATCAAGGCTCTTTCGCACCTTCGGCCAGAGTTGGCGCAACCAGTCGGTGTCTCCGCTAATCCTCCAATCGCGATAAATCTTAAGCAGGCCTCCCAACTGACCGTCTGCTGCAGAATGAAAGTCGTGGGGTTGGGTACCGATGGGAAGCGCTGCACGGAAAACCTGATGCCCGCGTTCGTCCTGAGAAAAATTAAATTCGATTTCCCTCAATCCACGTTCCAAGTCTGGAAAAAGGTGAGGTAACGCTTGGGTATAATTCCAGACATGGGTGCAGGTACCGGCACAGGAACCGTCAATGTAGAGGGACCGAAGTACCAATATGGAAAAGGATGTCTTTCCGACGGTATTTTAGGGGAATGGATGGCATGGGCGGCGGGACTCAGCCCGACGATCTCCCCGGACAAAATTGAGAGTCATTTGCTGGCGGTTCATCGCTATAATTTCCGGGCCGATCTCTCTGAATTTCCAAATCCCCAGCGGCCCGCTTTTGGCTTTGGCTACGAAGGAGGATTGGCTCTTTGCACCTGGCCCAAGGGAGAAAGGCTTACTCTTGGCGTTCCTTATTCGGAAGAAATTTGGAGCGGGATCGAATACCAGGTGGCATCGCACCTTATCTCTTTTGGCCATGTCGAAAAAGGTCTCGAAATCGTGCGCGCCTGTCGAAAACGGTATGACGGCCTGGTGCGCAACCCCTTCTGTGAAATGGAGTGCGGTTATTGGTACGCTCGTGCCCTCTCTTCCTATGCATTGTTTCAGGCGCTTACCGGAGCGCGGTACGATGCGGTCGAAAAGACACTTTACCTGGCGCCAAAAATCGCGGGGGATTTCCGCAGTTTCCTCACGACGGCAACCGGATTTGGAACGGTGGGAGTCAAGGGAGGCCAGCCCTTTATCGAGGTAAAGTTCGGACAAATCGACGTGAAACGAATCGAATACAAAAAGTGATTTTCACGGTTAAGTTGGCAGCGTGAAGGCAGGGCACTCTTTCGGCTGTCCGATTTCCCTTCGGAATGACCTTAAAGTTTCATAATCGACACACATTCGTAACAATTCACCTCCACTCTCGCTGTGAGTCCCAACCGATGAGTGTCGTTGAGGTGTTTGGAAAGATCACCAAGGCAACAGTTACGGAAGGGATTCAAGGACTCGAAACCTTGGGTTTCCCGGTTCTTTTTACCCACGAATGAATGAACAAACTCAATATCTAAAAAAATGAAAAAACTCCTCGCGCTCTCGATTGCAGCGGTTCTCTCCATCTGCTCCGCCCAGGCAGACACGAAACTCGTCATCAAAGGTTCCGATACGCTCGGTGCCAAGCTGGTTCCTCAGCTTGCCGAAGCCTACAAGGCCTCCCATCCCGGCGTCAGTTTTAGCATTGCCGCTGAAGGCTCCACTACGGGCATCGCCGCCATTATTGATGGCACGGCTGATATTGGCATGGCCAGTCGTCGCGCCTTTTCCGCCGAAGTTTCCTCCGCCCTGGCCAATGGCCGCAGCTTGAAGCCTACCATTGTGGCTTATGACGGTATCGCGGTTATCGTGAACAGCGCTAACTCGGTTTCCAAGCTCAGCAAGAAGCAGATCGAAGGCATCTTCACGGGAGAAATCAAGGATTGGAGTGAAGTTGGCGGCAAACCGGGCGCCATCTCCATCTATACCCGCAATACTTCCTCAGGCACCTATTCCGACTTCACCAAGATGGCGATGAACGCAAAGAATTATGCCGGAACCGCCCAAAAGATGGCGGGCAACGAGGAAATCGCCTCTGAAGTGGGCAAGAACGCGAATGGCGTCGGTTATGTCGGCATGGCCTACCTGAAGGCTTCCGGCATCAAGCCTGTTGCCGTCGAAGGTGTTTTACCCTCGATTGCCACGGTGCAGGATCACTCCTATCCCATTTCCCGCTCCACGTTCTATTACACCAACGGTCCGGCGGCTGGAGAGGCTCTCTCCTTCCTGAACTTCACGATCAGCCCGGCGGGCCAGAAGATTGTGGAAGAAGTCGGTTTTGCTCCTCTCAAATAAATTCAGTCGATTCCCAAAGGAACCCGCTGGATGAGAATTTTCATTCAGCGGGTTTTTTCTGAAAAGTTATTATTCCATGGCTGAGCCCACCCAAATACGCCGTGTCGACCAACGCCCTCTCAAGGAGGCGATTTCGACGCGTGGTCGTTCCGTCATTCCCGGTCTTACGAAGGATGACGTCATCAAGTATTTTTTTGGCGCCAATGCCTGGATTTCCATTGTTGTTCTTGGCCTGATCATGCTTTCGCTTTACGGCCAAAGTATCGGATTGAACCCCGTCGATGGCTTTTTCGGCCAGAATTACCGTAATCTTCTCATCTATCGGCAAGCGGGACTTGAGTTCGTCGATATCATTAAAAAAGAGACCAGCGATCTCGATCAGCTCAGCAGTTATCTGAGTGCGGCCCGTCTTGAAGAACTCAAGCATCTTCTGGCTGAGGGTAAAAAACAGGGCAAGACGGAAGACGAAGCCATGGTTGAAGCCAACGCAGCACTGGCGGCCTACGATGATTACGCGAGCAAACTCGGTTCGCAGGGCAACGGCCTGGACGGGATCGTTTCCAATCTTGGTGAAACGGTCACCGCCACGAGGGATGCGATCAAGAACGTCGAGGATCGGAAAGCTGAAAAACAGCTTTATCTCCGTTCTGGTAAAAAAGATCTGGCGGATAAGGTCACTTATCAGGAAGTCGATCTGGTTGCAGCAACACAACCGCTCAAGGATGCGTTGCCCTTGATCCATGATGCCAATGCGAAGTTTAGCGCTGGACTTGTCAATTTTATCAGCCAGTCACCGCCAGTGCTCGATGATGCGATGAAAAATCATCTGGCTGGATTTGAAGGTCGCGTCCGTGCCCTGGTAGTTGCCATCCCGGCTTATCAGAACCAACTGGAAACCTGGGATTTCAATAAGCCGCTGCCGTGGTACGCGGGCATCATCGATTTCTTTTTCAATACCAATTGGCTGACCGCAAGCCAGTGGCAGAATTATTATGGGATCCTGCCGCTGCTGGTCGGTTCAACCTTGATTTCGATGGTCGCACTGGCCATTGCCGTGCCGCTCGGGGTCGGAGCGGGGATTTACATCAACCAAATCGCCACACCCTGGGAGCAGAACATCGTCAAGCCTGCCATTGAATTCATCTCCGCTATTCCCTCCGTGGTGCTCGGCTTTTTTGGTGTCGCTGTCTTGGGTGAGTTTTTGCGACAACTTTCGCGGTGGGGAGTTTTGCCGCCATTCAGCGAGCGACTCAACATCATGACTGCGGGTATTCTTCTCGCCTTCATGGCCGTGCCGACCATTTTCACGCTGACTGAGGACGCGATCAATAATGTTCCGCGCGCTTTCAAGGAAGCCTCTTATGCACTGGGCGCGAACCGACTCCAGACGATCTGGCGCATCATCCTGCCTGCTTCTCTCTCGGGGGTCATTTCCGCCGTTCTACTCGGATTTGGTCGCGTGATTGGCGAGACGATGGTGGTTCTTCTTTGCGCCGGTAACAGCATTTCCATTCCGCCGCTGAGCAAAGGCCTCATGATTTTGTTCCAGCCCGTTCACACCATGACGGGTATTATTGCCCAGGAATTGGGTGAGGCGGAAAACGGCAGCATCGAGTGGCGCGCGCTTTTCATGGTCGGCCTGCTTCTCTTCATCATCTCACTGGTGATCAACTTCCTCGCCCAGCGCGTGGTTCATCGATTCAAGATTTCCATTGGCTAAATCCCATGACTGCCCGCACCCATCCTTTTCAACGTAAGACGACTGTCGCCAGTTACCGCGAAGCAGGTGTTTTTTGGGCCTTGCGTGCCTTCACCTACATCATCCTCGGTTTTGGCGTGATCATTTTTTCGACGATCATTTACAAGGGATCGCCAGCCGTTTTCGGTTCGGAGCGGATCGATGGCACTTTTCCCTTCCTCCATAACGATTTTCTTTTCACCAAGCCGCAGACGCTCCACGTCTTCAAGTACAAGGGCGAAATCAAGCAGATGTCTGCTGCCGATTACTACACCTTCGTCGGCCAGAGTCCGGATGCTTCCACGCCTCCTCCAGCCAACCCACTCACCGCCTCGCCACCATCCCCCGTTCTTTCCACCACAGGTATCAATTCAAGTGACATCACCGACCATGAGACCTACAGCTACGCAGCAGGAGGCATCTGGCCCCAGATTGTCGGCACTATCCTGCTCGTAATCGGCTCGATGGCGATCGCCCTTGTCCTGGGGATTTTCAGCGCGATTTATCTCAGTGAGTATAGCAAGCAAGGCCCGCTCATCAGTGCCATTCGCCTGGCGATCATTAACCTGGCGGGTGTGCCATCGATTGTCTTCGGCCTCTTCGGCGTTGGTCTCTTCGTGCTCGCGTTTGGCTGGAATATCTCACTCATGGCGGGCTGGTTCACTCTCGCGTTCATGGTGTTGCCGGTCATCATCACGGCGAGCGAAGAATCATTGCGCGCGGTGCCGAAGGGCTTTCGCGAAGGTTCACTTGCCCTTGGCGCAACCAAATGGCAGACCGTTTATCTCAATGTCCTGCCTTATGCGTTGCCCGGCATCCTGACTTCCTCTGTGCTTGGGATTGCGCGCGTGGCGGGAGAAACCGCGCCGATTCTCTTTACCGCGGCTTATGCCACCAGTGACAAGCTCCCCTGGGATTTGAATATTTCCCCGGATCGTCTCCATTCCGGTTTTCTCGGCTATCTCGAATACCCCTTTGCGTGGCTGCACGACTTTGCCTTTCACGGTGTCAATGCGTTGCCTTATCACATCTACGTTGTAAGTTCCAAGATACCGCAGAACGAGTACACCGAGCGGGTTCAGTATGGCACGGCCTTTGTCTTTCTCCTGGTCGTCATGATGATCGCCCTCGCTTCCGTTCTCCTTCGCATCCGTCTTCGCAGCCGCCTCAAATGGTAACCACGAAAGCCTCTCTCATGAGTCAAACCCAACCAACAACTATGATGGACGAATCCATTCCCACCACTCAAACTACGGAGGTTGTGCACACGCCAGTCGCCACACCTTCCGCTTCGGATAAAGCCGCGCGCCTCAATGCGCCGACCATTATCGACATCAACAATGTCGATTTTTATTATGGCCAGAGCAAGGCGCTCCACGGCATTAATTTTCCGATCAAGGAAAAGCTCGTCACCGCCTTCATCGGGCCGTCGGGTTGTGGCAAATCGACTCTTCTGCGCTGCCTCAACCGCATGAACGACCTGGTGGACGGTACGCGCATTGGTGCTGGTTCGATTAAGATTTCTGGCGTCGATATTTATGATCCTTCTGTCGATGTCATTGAGTTACGCAAACGGGTCGGCATGGTGTTCCAAAAATCGAATCCGTTTCCGAAGTCCATTTACGAAAACATCGTTTACGGTCTTCGTCTCCAGGGCATCAACAACAAGGGCCGCCTCGATGAAACCGTGGAACGCAGCCTGCGCGGGGCCGCACTATGGGAAGAAGTACGTGACCGCCTTCACACCAGCGCGCTCGGCCTCTCCGGCGGCCAGCAGCAACGTCTTTGCATCGCGCGCGCCATTGCCGTGGAACCCGAGATTATCCTCATGGATGAACCCTGCTCCGCGCTTGATCCCATCGCCACGGTCAAGGTGGAGGAGCTCATTCACCAGTTGAAACAGGACTACACCATCGTCATCGTCACGCACAACATGCAGCAAGCTGGTCGTTGCTCCGACATCACCGCTTTCTTTTACATGGGGCGTCTGATTGAAATCGATGCGACGGAAAAAATCTTCACCAATCCCACCCAGAAACAGACAGAGGATTACATCAGCGGACGTTTCGGTTGATCCTTCCTTCTACTCCATAAATTTTTATCATGACCACAACTCCTTCCAACGCTCCCTATTCCAACGGTCCGGCTTCGGAACAAATTGCCAATATTCGCGAAACGCTGCTGCTAATGGCCAGTCTCGCAAATCGAAATCTCTCCCTGGCCATGCGCGCCCTGGTGGAACGGGATGAAAAACTTGCTGCGTCGGTCGAGGCGGAGGACTCGCAGCTCGATGAACTCGAAATCAGCGTTGACGAACTTGTCATCAACCACATGGCCACCCACGCGCCGGTTGCCACCGATTGCCGGTTCATGCTCGTGGCCTCGAAAATTTCGAGCAACCTCGAACGCATTGCGGACCAGGCTGTCAGCATTGCCCGCCGCTCTCTCGAATTGAACAAGGAACCTCTTTTAAAGCCGCTGATCGACATCCCACGCATGGCGCAGATTGCCGAGGGGATGCTCCGTGACAGCGTTACCGCGCTCATCGAGCGCAAACCCGAACTTGCCCAGGAAATCATCAAGCGCGACAAGGAAGTCGATGCGATCAACAAGCAACTTGCCCGCGAATTAACCAGCTTCATGCTGGAAGATCCAACGACGATCACGCGCGCGTTGAACCTTACCATCGTGGCCCGTTGCCTCGAACGCATTGCCGATCACTGCAAGAATATCGCCGAAGAAGTTTACTACCTTTATCAGGCCATCGATATACGCCACGACCGGACGCCGACTTCTTAACGCATTTTGCTCGAAGGGACTGGCTTTTATATCCCCTATTTAAGCCAGTTTTCAGCCCCTTTCGTTCAAGTTTGATCGATTTTGCCCCTCCCTGCCGATTGATCCCAGAGGTAATGCCGGGTTCTTAAGGAACAGCTAACTCATTGATAAAGAGCCCTTGATGAGATGGAGCTTGTTCCGAACAAGACCAAAGCTAGGATTGACCAATCCGCCTTATTTTCGACCTGTCAATTTCCCTGACGTCATGAACTCAACCACTGCTCAATATCTCGAAGGTGCCGTGCACCATCATCATCCATTGAGCCCCCGGGGTGTTTCGGAACGTCTCTTCACGTTTTGGTTCAACAGCTTTGTTTACAACCAGATTTGGGAAGATCCCCGCGTCGATCTCAAGGCCCTGGCGCTGACCCCCGAGAGCCGTATGCTCACCATTTCTTCGGGTGGTTGTAATGTTCTTAATTATCTTATCCACAAGCCGGAACATATCCAGGCCGTTGACCTCAATCGCAGTCATCTTTGTGTCCTTAAACTCAAGCTCGCCGCCATCGAATACCTGCCCAACTACGACGATTTTTTCCTCTTTTTTGGATGCGCAGATGATGAGTTGAACCGGTACAACTACTTCACCTATCTCGCTGAACACCTCGACGAAAACACCCGCGCCTTCTGGGAAAAGGGAAGCCTGGTTCGCCTCCTTTTCTTTGGCCCGCGCATCAAGTATTTCACCAAGAATTTTTACGACTACGCCAAGATGGGTTATTTCATCCGCTTCCTGCACACCATCGCGCGCGTTTGCAAGTGGGATCCCTCGCGACTGCTCTCCGCCTCCAGCCGCGCCGAGCAGGAAGAAATTTTCGAGCAAAATATCGCTCCCTTCTTCGACAATTGGTTTGTTCGCGCCACGGGCAATATGCCCGTCATGCTCTATTCCCTCGGTATTCCACCACAACAATTCAGCGCCATGGAGACCGAGACGGAGGGAGGGCTGGTCGCCATGTACCGCGAACGGGTCAAACGCCTTGCCTGCGATTTCCCTATCTCCGAAAATTACTTTGGTTGGCAGGCCTTTGGCCGCAGCTACGACCGTGCCGCACGTTGCGCCATGCCGGAATATCTGAAGGAGGAAAACTTCCAGACTTTGAAGGATAATCTCCACCGGGTATCGGTCAAAAACACCACGCTCATCGAGTACATGCGCTCGCAACCCGACGATTCGCTCGACCGGTTCGTCTTCCTCGACTCACAGGATTGGATGAGACCGGAACAAATCGCCGAAATGTGGACTGAGATTGCGCGTGTGGGACGTCCCGGATCACGCATCGTTTTCCGCACGGCTGCCACTGCTTCACCAGTCGAAACCGCCCTGCCGCCCGCCCTCAAGGCCAAGTTCGATTACAAGGAAGCCCTCTCCAAGGCTCTCCTCCAGGAAGACCGCTCCGCCATCTATGGCGGTTTCCATCTTTATGTGATGGAAGGATAGCTGTTGCTCTCCGAGCGACGGCAAAGCCGTAGGAGGTAGCCCCTCGACAAGCTCGGGATGACCGTCTTCAATCTCAAATTCCGTGGCCACCACCGAAGAAATGGATCAGATGTACCGTCTCCAGCGGTACATCTACGACTTCACCCGAAAATATTATCTTCTCGGGCGCGACCGGCTTTTGCGCGACATGGAACTTCAACCCGGCGCCCATGTCTTGGAGATCGGTTGTGGCACCGCGCGTAATTTGATTCGCCTCGCCCGCCAGCGGCCCGACCTCCATTGCTACGGGCTTGATGCCTCGACCGAAATGCTCGCCACCGCCATGGACAAGGTGAAGAGTCGCGGCCTGGAGCAACGCATCACGCTCAAGCATTGCCTCGCGGAGGAACTCGACCATACGAAGACCTTCGGTCTCGATGCGCCATTCGACGCGGCCTTCTTTTCCTACTCGCTCTCGATGATTCCGACCTGGCCGCAGGCGATTGACGCTGCATTGGCGAATCTCAAGCCACGCGCCGCCTTCTACGTTGTCGATTTTTGGGATCAGGCCGATTGGCCACGTTGGTTCCGTTTCATGCTTAGGCGGTGGCTCGATCTCTTTCACGTTCATCACCGGCCCGAATTGCTCGAGCATCTCCGCCATCTTGATACGCAAGGCGTGGGAAAACTTACCCTGCAATCGGTCGCCGGACGGTATGCCTACCTCGCCACGTTTCGGAAATTGTAAAATCTAATGCTCGATCTCGCCCGGTTTCAGGATGTGCATGATGAACAATAAAATTGCCGCGAGGAAATAGACTGCCGCGAAATCGAGGTTGGAGGGATTTCCTCCATTCCCGCCAAAACCCGTCCACTGAAAGAGCGCCGGGGCATAGCCTCCATCGTCGGTGAAGACAAACCCGTGGATGATGCCGCACTTTGAAGCCACTGCGGCAATCAGGCACCAGATCGATGCCGCCCGCCATTGTCGATCGATCACCTTGGCCATGATCGCACTGAAGAAAATCGAGATGAGAATAAAACCCTGCGCCAGGCTCAGCATTCCGTTGATGAAAATCTGCGGACTGAAATTCGCCGCTGCTTCACGCAAGGAATAAGTAGGCGCAGCTTTCCCGAGCGTCGTTTGAATCAGCAACACGCCCCACGCGGCCAGCGAAGGAATGAACCCGATGGCCACCGCCGGGGCATGCGCCTTCGGCACTTCCTGAAAGGCCTGCGCCGTGATGATCAACCCGATCCAGAGCAGGATGCCGAGGGTCACTTCCAACGGCATGAAATAAAGCAGAAACGGCACCGCGCCCGTCAGGCAGATCAGCGTCACGGCCACCGCGTTCATCACCGAATATCCGACGCGCGCGCCCATTGCTTTCCAGCCCGGGTGGCCGATGTAAATGGTCGGTGCGAATGGATTGCCAAAAAAAACGCCGACCACGGCGCTGATACCGTTCGCCAAAAGAGATGAGCGTGTCTGGAATTTGTCTCCCGCTGCCTCCGCGCTTTCGAGATTCTGGATCGAACCGATCACATTCAATACCGCCATCGGAAGGAACACCGCAGCATATTTCCAGACGCGCTGATCCGTCAGCAGGGAAAAAATATCGCCAAAAATCGGCACGGGCAGATAGAGACCGACATGCGACACAGGCCAAACAGGCATCGGCGCAACATTCAACCCGCGTAAAATCCACGCGGCCATAGTACCCAGTACGACGGCGATCAATCCGGTTGGTAATCCAAACGGCCATCGGACACGGCCTGCGTAGCCGATCAGGACCAACAACGCCGGAAACAGGGCGATAAGCGGTGCGCTGAAAATCTGGAAGATGAAGCCCATCGAGATGAACGTGATGGCGGCTCCGGCCAGCGTCGAAAGCAGGGCCGCGCGCGGCGTATGTCTTCTCATCCACGCACCGAAAAAAGAGGTGGCAATTTCCAATACACCTCCGAGAAATCCCGCCACCAAGGAAACTTTCCACGCCAGGTCGGCATCATGCGTCTCACGATAAACAGGCCCCAGGATCAAAAAGATAAACGCGAACAGACTTACCGTGTTCACACCGAACGGCAGCGCCGTCACGGGCTTCCCCGTCTGTTGCGAGAGTCGGTGCGCCTGCCACGCGTAGAAAAGATTTCCCGCGACGAGCGAGATCGCGATGCCCGGAAGGATACGCTCCACTACCAGCGAATTCGGCAGGCCAGCCAGTGCGGGACACAATCCCACGACGACAATGAGCTGGCATAGGTTATCGACAAAAAGCCCAAAAAAACCGTCGATGTCGTTGGGGACAAACCATCCCCTCAGGAATGATTTCGAAATGAAAGTCTCGGAGGCGGCCATAAATTAATTCCGCCTTGCTTACCCTTGCCGCCTTCTTTGGTCGAGACGGATTTGTGCTTGAGAAGCCAAAATTGTGAAACAAGCTAGGTTTTGATCGTAAATAGAAGACTCAATAGGTGGAGGCTTAAAAAAATATGAAATTCTGGTTACTCGTCGGCTTTTTATTCATGGCATTCACCGAGACGATGCACGCAGAAATGCAATTCCCTGATTTCGAGAGTCTGTCAAAAGCAGACCAACAAAAATGGGGGTATGTAATTTCGAGAATCAATGGCAACAATCCGAGTTTTCGCCTGACGATTTCTCCTACATCGGCTCATTATTGCAAGGATGCACGTCTCTATTTCAAAAATAACCAAGGGACACTGCTCGCTGAAATTAATATTTCTCTCGGACATTCCACCGATGGTTCAATAAATATAGGTTTGGATTTATTCGAGGCTTTGGATGGAAATGCGGAATTGATCGTTTATACCAACCAAATTCCCGGCGCTTTAGCCAAGACTGATTTTGGAGGTTTTACTTTTAAGGTGTCGAAGAACTTGAAAAAATAACTAAGCCAGAGGTTATCTCTTTAAATGTTCTCTCACTACAATTGAGAGATTATTCCACCGACAGCACCTGCACCTCACCATCTTCGCCGGTTGCTGCCAGCCATTTGCCGTCCGGTGACCATGCGACGTGAGTGACGCCGCTTGAGATTTTTGCGCCGCTAATCAGATTTTGCCGCTGGGTGGGCGACCAAACGGCGACGCTGCCATCGCGCGCACCCGAAGCGAGCCAATCGCCCTCGGGCTGATAATGGAGGGCACTGATCTGATCGGGATGCCATTCGAGCAGGGTCGGCGTACGGCCTTCCGGTCCGCGTCCCGAGCAATCCCACACCGACACGACATCTCCGCCGCTCGCTGCCAGCCATCGACTGCCGCGATGCCAGACCAGTTGTCGTACCTTGGAGGCATACCCGCGCATGTGCATTTCGGTACCGCTGTCGGTATTCCAGACGTGCACGGAGCAATCCTGATTGCCGGTCATCAACCATTTCCCCGACGGGCTAAAGGCCATGTTCAAAATCGGATCGCGTGACGGAAAGGAACGCTCCTCCTTACCCGTGAGTGGATTGCGCAGGCTCACGCTCGTGCTGGTTGCAACAGCGAGGGTGCTTCCTTCCAAAATCCAGGCAAGAGCCGTCACGGTTCTAGGAAAAGTCATCGCTTCACCTGCGGATTCACCCGGTTCCGTCCAGAGCGTTACCTTGGTTCCCGCGCTGAGAGCGAGCAGATGTCCGCGCTCACCTACCGTACGCGGACTCCACGCAAGGTGCTCGGCCCATAACGCCCCGGCTTCATGCTCGACGAGAACTTTGCCTTCTTCCGCGTTCCAAAGTTTCCATTTTCCGTCGCGCCCGGCTGTAGCCAGTGCCGCGCCATCGGGACGCCACGCGAGCGCATCGCATCCATCCGCGTGGGCCCGTTCGAAAAGATGAATCGTCCGGCCCTTGACCGCATCGTAGATCGCAACCTGACCCGATACGGAAGCCGTAGCAAGATAATCTCCCCTGGGAGACCACGCGACGCCCGTGATGAAATCGTCGAGCCGGGCATGCCAGCTAAACGCGACGGGACGCAGTTGGGAACTGGAGTTCATGGTACCCTAAAAATCACAATTCTAAAATCTGTCATCCCGAGTTTGTCGAGGGATCAGACACGTATCCGCACAAGCAATAAAATGGAAAATCTCTGATAGCTGACTTTCTGTATTCGCCCGACATGGTGGACAACGAAAGCGTGTCTGATCCCTCGACAAGCTCGGGATGACAATCCTCTATTATCAAACAAGACACGATTTGAATCCTTCGTTGAGTGCCTGGCGATCCAGGTTCCGGCCAATGAAGATCAGCGCATTATGCCGCGGTTCCTTGCCCCAGGGTCGATCAGGGCGGCCATCCATCAGCATGTGAACGCCCTGAAAAACAAAACGCATATCCCGTCCCTTGACCGAAAGAATTCCCTTCATGCGAAAGATATCCTGGCCCTTGGTGCGCAACAAGGTGCCGAGCCAGTCGGAAAGTTTTTTCTCGTCGAGATCGCCGGGCGTGCTGATACCTACCGAAGTGACATCTTCATCGTGGTGATGATCGTGCTCCTCTTCGTGTTCATGATGATCTTCGCCCTCGTGCTCATGGTCATGCTCGTGATGATGATGTTCATGTTCATCCTCGGCGGCCTTGAGAAAATCGGGTTCGAGTTCGAGCGCGCGTTTCAAATCGAAACCACCGATGTTTAGAACCTTGTTCAAATCGATCGCCGCATTTTCCGTCCGATGGACTTTTGCCATCGGATTCATTTTGCGAATACGTGCCTCGATTTTTTCCAGTTCGGCAGGCGAAACAAGGTCGGTTTTATTGAGTAAAATAACATCGGCAAAACCGATTTGTTCGCGCACCTCGCGTGTGTCATCGAAATGAAGTCCAACATGCCTGGCGTCAACGACAGTCACGATTCCATCGAGAGCAAAGCTCTCCTTTACCTCCTCATCAGTAAAAAACGTCTGGGCAACCGGCCCCGGATCGGCCAGGCCAGTCGTCTCGATGAGTACGACGTCGAACTTATCACGTCGCTGGCGTAATTTCGCGAGGATACGAATGAGATCTCCCCGAACGCGGCAGCAGATGCAACCGTTGTTCAACTCGAAGATTTCCTCGTCGGACTGGATCACCAATTGATGATCCACGCCAATTTCTCCAAATTCATTTTCGATCACCGCGATGCGCTTGCCGTGATTTTCCGTCAAAATACGATTTAAGAGAGTGGTTTTGCCAGCACCGAGGAAGCCCGTGATGACAGTAACCGGAATGGGGGCGGTGGAAGGAGAACTCATGGTAAAGTAATAAAAGAATCGAAATAGTCAGGACGTCAAATCACACCTTGCGGGCAACGCTATCCGCAGAGACAGGGTCAATGGGATTTTTTAGAGGTGGTACTTTGCTGCAATTGAAGTGTCAGTTGACGGTATTTGTGCGTGAGCGTTTCGTGCTCACGACGAAGTTCCCTCAAATCCTCCTCCAACTGCCGGATACGTTGATCCTTGGCCATATCGACAGCGAGAGAGGCGGTCGATTTCTTGCTTTCCTTTGGCGGCCTTCGCGCTGCTCGTTTCTCTTCGAATTCCATGGCGGCGAACAGCGCACCGATGGGAAGAGACTGTTTCGTTTTTACGTGCGTCGCCAGGGTCTTCTCGGTGATGAGCCCCTCATCGACGAATTCATGCAGGGTGCCAACCGTGGTTGGGCCGTAAACTTCCTCATCCGGCAGTTTGACAAACCAGAGCATCTGGAGAAATTCGATCTCAGGCGCAAGACGCCATTTTTCATCGCCATCACTATCCACGAAATCCTGAGGCGAGATCTGCGCGGAATTCGCCCACTCTTTCAGGGTATCGTCATCCACAGGTCCATAGATGGCATTATCGGTAGCTTTCTTGACCCGCCAGGGCGCGGGCGGTTCGGGATCAACCGGTAAAAGTTTGCTCATAGATCAAGTTCCAGGTTTGGGAATAAATAGCTTCTGACCCACTTTTAAAACACTTTTGTCCGTCAGGCCATTCGCTTTTTGAATCTCAACAATGGTGACATTGACACCTTGTTGGCGATAGGCCGAGCAAATAAGTGTCAATGTTTCGCCACTTTCGACAATATGATAATAGCCTTTTTGTGTCTTGGGAGCCGATGTATCGCTAACAGCCGCGCTGTCGGTGGTAGTCGTAGTCCCGGCGGGATTACCCGTATCCGTCGTACCAGTAGAGGCTTCGCCATCGGGAGCTTTCGGCGGTGTCGAGACCTCCTTTTTCTTCGCAGGTGGTTTGGAAGTGGATGAGTTTTTTCCAGATGCCACCATTCCGGCCACGGTATCCAAAAGAACTTTTTGTTCCTTGGCATGGGCAGCTTCCGCCTTTTCGAAGGTGGCCTGCAATTCGGCCAGTTGCTGTTTCAACGTCGCGTTTTCCTCTTGTAACTTGGAAATGTCGGCTTTCATGCCATCAAGGGCCGTTTTTGTCGTTTCCGAATGGGTTTCGATCATGTCGATTTGATCGGCAGCCTTGAGAAGTTTTGCGCGCGCTGCCTCCGCATCCTGCTGTGCTCCAGGATCCTCCGCATATAACATAAACGACAATCCAGCCAGGCAGATAAAGCAGAGTAAAAGTGCTGAAATTTTCACGGAATAAAAAGTAACAAGACCTTTCCAATAATACGAATGGCGTCAGCTTTCCGCAAGCTCTGCAAATTCCTTTTCACTCAAGACCGTCACACCCAGGCGTTCGGCATCGGCCAGTTTCGATCCGGCATTCTCGCCAGCCACCACGTAATCAGTCTTTTTACTCACACTGGAAGAGACCTTGCCCCCCGCAACGCGAATGCGTTCGGCTATCGTTTCGCGGGGTTCGCTCAATGTCCCGGTCAGCACGAAGGTCTTTCCGGCCAGCTTGGCACCGCCAGTTTGCACCGTCATTTGATGAGCCTTCATGTTCACCCCGGCCTGGCGTAAACGACGCAAAAGCTCCCGGTTTTCACCGTCACGAAACCAGGTGATGACACTGTTCGCCACCACACCACCAACATCGCGAATCTTGAGCAGGTCTTCTTCCGTGGCCTCCGTGATTTTTTCCAGCGAACCAAAATGCGAGGCCAAGGCCCGCGCCGAACCGGCTCCCACATGCAAAATGCCAAGACCAAAGATCAATCGCCACAAGTCGGCCTTCTTGCTCGCCTCAATGCCAGCGAGGACATTTTGAGCCGATTTTTCCGCCATCCGTTCCAAGCCGGAAAGTTGTTCCAGGGTTAGTTGGTAAAGATCGGCGGGATCCTTGACGAGATTTGCTGCGACCAATTGTTCCACGAGCGATTCGCCCATGCCGTCGATATCCATTGCACCGCGCTGGGCAAAATGTTCGATTTTGCGCTGGGTTTGCGCGGGACACGACGGATTTGGGCATCGCAGAAAAACCCCATCCCAAATCGGCTTTGCCTGGCAGGCGGGACACTCGGCGGGAGACCCAATTTCTTTTTCTTCACCCGTACGCGCTTCAACAACCGCACCCAGGACGGCGGGGATGATTTCACCCGCTTTCTCTATCGTGACATGATCGCCAAGCCGAATGTCCTTGCGCTTGATCTCCTCAAAATTATGTAGTGTCGCGCGCGAAACGGTTGTCCCGGCCAACAACACCGGCTTGAGCTCGGCCACAGGTGTGATGACTCCGGTGCGTCCGACCTGAAACGTCACTTTCTCCAAAGTTGTCACCGCTTTTTCGGCGGAGTATTTGTAAGCGATAGCCCAACGCGGCGCCTTCGATGTCGCCCCGAGTGCGTTGCGCAGACGCCACTCGTTCAACTTCACCACCGCACCATCGGTTTCATAAGCAAAGTTACGCCGTGCCGTATCGAGTTCCTCGACCGCACTCAAAAGTTCCGCTTTCGTTTTGCAAAACCAGGTTTTTTCCGGCACTGGCAACCCGGCTTTCGCGATCAGTTTAAGCCATTCCTGCTGTGTCGCACAATCGATGCCGTGCATCTCGCCTGGCCCGTAAAGAACGATGGAGAGCGGACGCTTCGCCACCAGTCGCGAATCGAGCTGCTTCAGCGTTCCAGCTGCGGCGTTGCGCGGATTGGCAAAAGGCGCTTCGCCTGCGGCTTCTCGCTGCTTGTTTAATTTATCGAAAGCAGCGCGTGGATAATAGACCTCGCCGCGAACTTCCAGAATCGCCGCGTGATTCTTGATTTCGAGCGGCAGGTTCCGAATTGTTCGCAAGTTCGCTGTGATATCATCGCCCTTCTGTCCATCGCCGCGCGTCAAGCCCTGCACGAACTTCCCCTTTTCATAACGAATGCTCACCGCCACGCCGTCGATCTTTGGCTCCATTACGAACCCGAGCTTCTCACCCTCCAGCGTCTTTTGGATTCGATCATAAAACGCCTCAAGTTCCGTGGCTGAATAGGTGTTGTCGAGGCTCTGCATCGGAATCGCATGTGCCACCGATGTAAAATGGGGCAATGGCACCCCTCCCACGCGCTGACTTGGTGAATCGGGCGTCTGCAACCCGGGATGTTCCTGCTCCAGATCGAGCAATTCGCGATAAAGGCGGTCGTATTCCTGGTCCGACACCAACGGCTGCGCCTCCTCGTAATAGGCACGATCCAATCGACGGATTTCCTCCACGAGTTCGTGATGGCGCTTGGTCGCTTGGGAAGGTGAGTTAGGTGAACCCATGGAGAAGAATATGTTTGGGATGGAAACGTTAACTTAATTTCACCCTATCTCGCCTAGTGCGACAATTCTTCTTTGACCCTTTCGGCCAGGTTCGTGAAGTCTTTCTCCGGTAAGCTCATCCGCCCACGTGAAGTCATGACCATCATCTACATGGACGAAGACATGCGCCTCATTGAGCCGAAAAACAAAAACCAGAAAATTGATTGGGAAACCTGGCGCCCCGGTGCCAAGGTCGGCGAAATCATCAACACTCCTCTCAATCCAGTCCTCTATTCCTGGTAGATACTGCATCTTTCTAAAAGTGAGGCAGGTGCGGGTTGACTCGTCGAAAGCGGCCATAATCTGTTCTTGCTAGGCCTTCGAAAATCCTACATAGTTTTGGCGTGAAGACTACGTATTCAATTACTGGTGCCCAAGCAAACCTCCCCACCTTGGTTCGTGAATCTACCGGGGGATTAATCACCATCACCAAGCATGATGAACCAGTCGCCTATGTGGTCTCAAGGGAACGGATGGAAGCGATTATCGAGACCTTGGAAATTCTCGGCAATCCCAAAGCCATGAAAGCACTGGAAGATGCGCGTCAAGGCAAGACCCGCTATTATCCATTGGAAGTAATCGATGAAGATTGAAGTCACCGAGCAGGTACAGGAATTCATCCGCGCCTGTCCCCCGGAACCGCGCCGCAAACTTCGGGATGCTCTGCGCAAATTGAAACAGGAGAAAGGTGATATCAAACCTTTGGAGGGACGTCTCGAAGGTTATCACCGCCTGCGCATCGATTCTTATCGGATTATTTTTCGTTACGATTATACCGGGCGCTCACGCATGATTCGGTGTGACTTCGCTGAACGTCGCAGCATCATTTACGAAACTTTTTTGCGCTTGTCCTCAGTCCCTGATTCGCGCAGATGACCCTCTTGTCATGAATCAAATTTCGTCTCATGTAAGCGTCGATGAATTTTTCGATGTGGTCGATAGCAACGACCAGGTTATCGCACAGGCACCCCGGCGCGAAGTTCACGCCAAAAAACTATTGCATCGCGCCGTTCACGTTCTGGTTCACGACCCTGCTGGAAATTTGTTTCTGCAACGACGCAGTTTGAGCAAGGACACTTTCCCCGGCTGTTGGGATTCATCATGCAGCGGTCACGTCGATGTGGGGGAGAATTACGTCACGGCCGCGCGCCGCGAATTGGGCGAGGAACTCGGTTGGCATGACCAATCTCTGCCCCTGCGCCCTCTGTTCAAACTCCACGCTTCACCCGAGACTGGTCACGAATTCATCAAGATTTTTCTGCTCGGCCCACTCTCAGGTCCATTTAAACTTCATCCTGAGGAAATTACCGAGGGGCGCTGGATTGTGCCCGATGAACTCGATTCGTTGTTGGAGAAAGTTCCGGAACATTTTGCGGGAGCATTACGGCATCTCTGGCAGCATCACCGTGCAGAGATTGTGACTGCGATTCGCGCATCGTAATTTTCATTATTTGCGCAGGAGCATTCATGCGGTCAGCCTTTTTCTTCTCCACAACACCACCCCCGCAATCATCCACGCAGCGATCATCGTCCCGTCGCTAAAATTGTTTATCATCTCGACAGGCAGATTCAGCCTCGCCATGTGATAATGTGCGACATAATGCATCGTAATCGTGGATGCGCCCGCCGGGATCGCAACTGCCCGCAGCAGATAATCGGCGCGAAGGAGGGGAACAGAAGAGCCGTTCACCTTCACCTCCCAGTCGGGATCGTAGTGATCGTTAATCAGGACATAACCGCCTTTTGTCGATTGCGCCTCGATCTCAATTTCCCGCGCCGTATAAGTCGTCAATTCCACCTGATCCGTCGTGGAAGAAGCTGTTCCATTAGACGAAGGATGGGGCGATGATTCCGGTGCGGGCGATTTTAGCAGCACCGTTTCCCGTGGATTCCATGCCTGGTCTTCAAGCCGTTTAAGCAGCGCGTCGTCCGTGGAAATCACTTCCGCCTGGGGCACAAAAGTCGCCTTCGCCAGATAATCGCGCATCTGCACGAGGGCATGGCTCGGCATATTATTAAGCGTTGGTATCAGTGTGTAACCATCAGCATGGGCGATATTCGCGGCGATATCGGGGTTGTGTTGCAACTGGGGCATGAACTCTTGCGGCACAACGACATTTTTCACTCCGGCGAGAAGCCACAAACGCGCGTGGTTATCGTCGAAGAGTTTCAAAAAAGTATGGAGATCATCCGGAAGGCGCGAAGCTGCGGAAATATCGAGGCATGAGATATTTTCCGCGTTGAATTGATTTTGCAGCAGCACATTGAGAACGGGATCCTGGGGCGCCACGCTTACCCGAACCTGGTTGCCTTCCGTTTTCAGTTCCTCCAAAAGCGGATTGGTCTGCGTCAACGTATTAAGTTGGACTGCTCCGATGAATTGACCTGCCACCCACTGTAATTGCGCCACGCTGAGCGCGGACAGCGCCAGGGCCAGGGTCAGCGGCAAATACTCGGACGTGAGCATTTTTTGCCAAAGACGATGGAGAAGCGGATTATCCAATGTCCATTCCCGCAATCGTTCCGGTTGCCACAAGACAATTAAAAGAACCCAGAGCGAGGTCGTCAGGACAAGGGCCACCAGAAGCGACATGTGGACGGTGCTCAAAATATTGGCGATGGCAGCGGGTTCGTAATCCATCGCCTGAAGTCTGGCCATCAACACGATTCCCAGCAGGTAATTACTGCTGCATATCAGACTGATTCCAAAAAGTGCCGTCATTCCCCCGATGAACCACATCAGGCGTCGGCGCATGATCTTGATCTCCGGCACGGAGGCTTCGAGCGAGACCATGAGATGCTGCACACCATAAGCACTTAGAACAACCAGCGCAAAATTGGTCCACTCGAGCCATTTGAGCGGGTTGCGCCATTTATCCATCAACGGCAATTCAAAGAGGAGACGATAAAGCGGCGTATGCCAGCCCCACGAAAGAACCAGCGCGACTAAGCCAAAAACGAGGAAGACCCGGCCATAGAAGCGTTGCTGATCCGTCATTCGATCGGGACCAACCAGACGTCCCGGCAGAAGCAGACACGTGGCCATCAGTGCCAGCACGGCTGATAGCGTCCCGGTCGTGCTGATGGCGAGATTGAGGTTGCGTGTGCTGGTGGAACTTTTCGGCCAATCGACCGTGCGGCCAATGGAACCCCAGTAAGGGCCGTTCGCGTTGTTGCTATGCCAGCCGAGCAAGCCGGGCACGAGGTAAGTCAGCGTATCTTCCGGCCCGTAACTGTATTGCGTGACCAGCTTGTACGTCTCTTCGCGATTGCCTTCACCGCCAAGTTTGACTCCCACGATATAACTTTGGAAAAGTGCCAGTAACGCCGCCAGGGCAACGAGCAACGCCACGCCTGCGCAAAGAGCAAGATGCCGCACATTCATCGGCCATTCGCGTGGCCACCGCAGAATCGGTGCGGCGTACAGTATGGCAATGAGCAGACTCGCGATGGAACCGCGATCCGGCTGCAACCCCACCATCAAACCGCAACTTGCCCCGCTGATCAGCGCGTAGGCCCAGTGACGCGTTCGCTGGGCGCGCAAGGCTCCCCACGCTGCCATCGCGAAAAAAGGCCACGTGGAGATGTAGGCGTAATGACCGGGAAAAACAAAAGGGAGAATGTCACCCTGCCACGCATAGATGACTCCACCAAAAAGCGCCGCAGGCCGGGGCAACTCCAGTTCACGCAGGAAAACCGCCATGGCCAGCAAAGCCAGCGTCGCCACGACCGGCGTGTAAATCGTGAAAAATAACCAGGGCGGCAGATTGGCCGCGAGCGCAAAGGGATTTAACGGCGGCGGCAGATTCGCAACGCCGAGCCAGTTCAAAACAAGGAACGAGCCTTGAGGCGGAAAATGATAGGCGTTTTTCCAGAGATTCGATGGATCAACGTCAATCGACATCGGCACCCGCTCACCAAAGGAAAAAAATTGGCATATCCAAAGTTGCGCGAGTAGCGAAACGAGAGCCACGATCCAAAGAGAAGTCCATGGCCGTGTGTTGGAGGTGGAGTTAGCCGACGATTCCATCGTTGACACATAGCGGGCTCACGCTCTTCGGGAAAGCGCGATTCGATTGTCTCGACGGTTTATTGATCGTCCTCTTATTCCCCAAGCTACTAAACCGTACTCCTACTTCCTGAAACAACTTTCCGCGATTATTCGCTTACTTTTTTGGGTTCGATCCACTTATCTTTTGAAATCCAACCGCTCCGATACATGTAATCGGACAGTTCTGCCGTAACTTCCCGCGCCGTTCGCGCCGTGTCCTCCGTCAGGCCATGAGCGACACCGCCGGCTCCGCTTGCCACCACTTGAATGGCGACAACCACGGGATCGGTCGCGACTCCTGTAATCGCGCCAGGTTCGGCTCCGCTGCCACCTGTAGTTGAAAAAGTAAGGAAAGGGGTGTTCGTACTTTGGTTCAAGTCATACACATAGATATTGGTTTCCACCTTGGTCCCGCCTGCCCCAAAGCCGATGGCTCCACGAAGGAGACGACTGCCCTGGTTGACCTTCGTAAATTCACCCCGGATTAACCACGCATTTTCCGGTTGAAACCCTTGTTTCTTGGACGTGGAAACGGCGGGAATGAGACGATGAGATAGATCCGTGACCAACCCCGTTTGCATCATGGCTTGAAGATTTTGTTTAAACTTGATGAGTTCAGCGCCTTCTCGATCCACCTTGAAGTTGCCGTTCGCTACATCAAAATCGGCCACGTAAATTTTCTGCGGCATCTTAAGCGTGGCTTGCTCCGCAGTTTTTTGAACGCTTACCGAAGCGCACGACGCCAATGCCAGAATCAGGGCTAAACCCGATGTGGATTTTAAAATAAAATTAGTCATGAATTATTCCGGGAAAGTAGTTGTTTTTGTACAGCGTAACATTAATCCAGATCAGCCTTATCTGAAAATGCTTTCATAAATGTGATCCTACGCAGGTTCCTCATTCGTTCCTATGGGGTGTGCACCCCATAAGGGATTTCGTCCAACATTTTTCCAATTCCCATCCGGCATGCAAGGCGGAATTACTTCTTGGAATCGTCGGCGTGACCGATTTCCTCAAGGCCCGGGATTGAACCATAACCGATAAATCGAGCCTGGAGATCAGTAGCGGAGGATGTTTTGGAAGTGGAATCAGATTGATGACTTTTACCCGGCATCGTGAAGTCGAAGACGCTGACGCCATACCGGGATTTGCTGTCGAATGGGCGGCCTTCGCTGGCTCCCACCATGACTCGGTGACCGCTATGTCGGTTGATGCCCAGGTAAATCATGACATGCGTGACGGGAGGATCGCGGTCAACCTGATATGTGCCAGTCCAAAAAAGCAGGTCGCCGGGTTTCAGGAGAGCAAGCTCGAAGGTGTCTGGATTGGCACTGGTGACCGCTTGAAAGCGACCGTGAGTCCATACCCATTTATACATGCCGCTGGCATCGCGCGGGACGTCTTTCAAGCCGGCTTCGTTGAGCAAGTAATAGACAGTACCGGAACAATCCATCCCACCGTTTTTAGGATCGGAAGAGCCATATTTATAAATGAGATTGAGGGTGGTCAATGCCAGGGCATGGTCGAGCAATTGTTTCACTGCCGGGGATTGCGTTTCATATTCGCGCAGATCCGAGACAGCAAGTGTGGCCACCTGGCTGCTGGTTTCAGTAGGCGGAATAGGAGGGAGAGACGTGACCTTCTTGGTGGAGGCGGATGTAGGGGCGGAATTTGTCGAATTAACCGGGTCTATAGCGGAGGCTGCATTGGTTGTAAGAGAGGTCGTTTTTACACTGGGCTCTCCAGTCCACGCAGGATTATTCGTGGAAGGTCTCTCGTTTTCTGCCCGCCCTTGGCTCAATGTGAAGATGGCGACGAAGAAGAAGGCGGTCAAATAGAGAGGGAATGACGCCTTCATTGGTACGAAAAGTCGAAAGAGACCGTGCTTGGACATACTTTCTCGAGCCGACAGTGAGGTTAGTTTGAAATCCTGAGTACCTCGTCAGAGGTATCCCATAAGATAAAGTACCAACAATATGACAAGTACCAAGCCGATCCCACCACCACCACCGGCACTGCCTCGGTAGGCATATCCGCCGCCGCCGAAGAGAAGAACAAGGACAACAATAATGAGAATGAGCGACATAATAGTATTTCGAATGGAGGATTATTTATGGGGGGTTGATAGGGAGGAAGAGGTGGTGCCGGAACCGGGATGAAGAGCTTCGGTGGAGGCGTTCCATAAGATACTCACGAACGCACTTACGACATCGACATCGGGCTGATCCATCCGCCCCGAAATTTCCCTCCGGGTGTCGATCACGTGCTGATCGTTTTCAAAAAGTCCTTTCGCCACGTTTAAAATTCCAGACCAAATTGCTCCCGGGTTTCCTTCGTCGGAGGATTTGGGTTCAAATTCCAGATGGTAAAAGGAGCGTTTCACGTAACCGTGGTAAATTCCCTTGTCGCTGGTGAGTTCACCGTAAAGCCCGATTTCGCCGCTCTTGATCCTGGCTTTTAAGCTTTTTTGCATGATATAATTGGCTCCCGCAGCGGGTACGTGTTCAACGCGAAAGTTTTGCGTGAAAGTTGCAAACGGTTCATCAAAATTGACATCCAGATTCATTTCAAAAGTTCCCGTCAGCAAGGGGCGACCACTGATTTTTATCGTCGATGGCAAAGGAATTTTGAGTCCCTTGCTGTTGCTCATATTTTCAGCGGCACCCTCGAGCTGGCTCAATTCCAAATCGACCTGTGGGCTGGTATGAAAATCGTGAAAATGAATATCGCCGCGATAAATTCTAATTTGATTAACGCGCCAGGGAATCATCTGCTTGATGGTATCGATCCAAACTTTGTTGATGGAGAGTTGGCTCTGCTCCGGGTTGGGGCCCGCAACGAGGTTGATTTGCGGATCAAATACCGTAACTGAGGCTCGCTTGCCACCGTGGAAGAGTTGCGACCATTGCAGAGAGATATTTGAGCGGGGCGAATAAAAAAAGTGGACGGGGATTTCTCCTGTCTTCTTGTCGAGATGCACATCGTAAACATCCACGCTGGCCGTCCAGGGATGAATGCGAACCCATTCCACCCGGCCTGTATAATCGGGGAGATCAGAAAGGCTTCGATTGATGTAGTCCCGGGCAAAATAGGGCGTTGAAAACCAGATAGCGACGAAAACAACTGCTGCCACCAGCAGGAGAGACTCAATGATGAGGCGGTTACGCTTGTTTCCAAATTGCAGCCGTGGATGAGTCGCTTGTGACATGGAAGGTGGGCGGGAAAATTGTGGTTCCAGGGCGGGGTCGGTAATACTCCCACGAAGGCTTTCCATATAATAAAAGGTTAAGTTTTTTAGTAGTCAGGCGGCAGGAGTCAATCTTCTCCGGCTCAGCCAGGAAGAAGAAAGCGTGGCTCATATCCTTGTTAGCTGAGGGCAGCGTTGTAGTAGAAGATTCGCATAAGGGAGAAAGTCTCCCATCATGGGCACAAATGTGACTAGGCAGGAGAAGATCAGGTTTTTTATCATGTAAGTTTTGAGTTATGGAGTTGGGTTTGCTTCGGGAGTAATTGCTTTAATAAATGTGAGAGTAAGCAGGGAAACCATTCGCTCCAATGGGGTCTGTACCCCATTACCATCGCTCCATCTGCCGGGTATCTTATTCACGTAAAAACAAACTTGGATCGAACTATGACTACACTTATCGAAAAAGATTCCCCAATCCCTGCTCTCATTCTCCTGGCCGTCATCTTCTTATTCCTCGTTGGAGGCGGACTTGGGCTAGCCTATGTGGGCGGAGTCTTCACCGGGAAAAATGCAGTGGCCGAGAACGACAAGAGGATCGCGAATCAAGTCCTTCCAAAATCAACCCCATCCTCTGCTCCCACGCCCGCAAAGCACTGAACGGATTCGTACTTGGCGCATCGAGGGGGTACAGCGTTTTTTCGGTTCATAGAAATGAATCCTCACCCGCTTGATATTCTGGACAGCCTTGCTCACTTTTTCTTGTTCCCGACAGATCACCGCGCATAATGGAATGCACATCGCCGGTGTGGTGAAATGGCAGACACGACAGACTCAAAATCTGTTATACGCAAGTATGTGGGGGTTCAAGTCCCTCCACCGGCATTACCTCTGGAGAGATGAGCTATTATGAGATAAGTTTAAACCATGGCTCGCTTACCGGATCGCTTTGATCTTTGGGTGCGTAAGGCACGGGAATGTCGCGATCTGGCGCGGCAGGCCGACTACGTGCTCGGCGCCATGGCGGGGTTGGAGCAATGGCATTTTCTGAATGTCGGAACGAAGGAAAAACCCATATCGGCTGAAGTGGAGATGGAGAACGGACGCCACCTTCTGGTTTTTTCCAACATGGATCGGGTCGAGGAGTTGATGGGTGAAGGCGGACAATTTCAGGCGGATGACCCATTGCCGATCATCACAATACCGACGGTCAAGGCGATGCCCTGGTGCCTGGAGCGGCGGACAACGAACTGCGTGGGGCTGTTGGTGAACCCGGACGAGGATGCGTTCCTGCTTCCGATGGATCGCCTGGAAGTTTTCCATGCGGAGTGGATCAAGCGGGGTGGACGGCAAGCCTCAGGTTTCTGGATTCCGAATATGACGACGGAAGAGGAGGATTTCTGGCAGGAGCACGGTGTCTAGCGAGCAATTAAAACATCCCCTTGAGCGAAATGGAAAGACGTTGCTCCGGGCCCACGCTACCCGGCAGCGGATTTTGATCCCAACGATTACTGTACTCGATACTCGCTGAAACATCTTCCTGCAAAAGAAAGGAAGGCCCGGTGGAAAAAGTGAGCGTTTTGTCGTCGAGAGTCAGGGGCAGGGCGCTGCTTAAAGTTGGGCCGGGGGTCGAGGCTTGGGGTGTGCCATTCGCGCCGGAAGCCAGCGGCACGGCAGGCGCAACATCCTGGATTCCACGCGAGTTGAGCATCTCCGCGTAACTGTGCCAGGTGATATCGGATATGATTTTTTGAGACCAATCGGCGAAGAGCGCCTGGTTGAACTCGTTGGCGATGCCCGGAAAATCCTGATAATGCTGCTGGCGCAAACCCATTTTCACCGTCGTATCCTGAGCCGGTTTCCAGACGAGAGATTGTTCCAGCGAAGGGTTTCGTGTAACGGACGAGCCAGCATAAGTCGTCTCATCATAATGAGACTTGAGCACGGCGGTCAGCGGCATCGGGCCGAGAGGCTGCTGAAGCTGGGCGTCGTAGGCGGTACTCTGGAAGGCATGGCCTGAAACGAAATCCGCACCGGTTCGATCCGAATTGACGCCGAACGTCAGCACCGATTTAAACGGCAGGCGGCTTTCCGCAGAAAATCCGGTACCACCTGTCACGTTTGAATCTGCGGACAGGAGCGAATCGTTTACCGAGTTGTGGATATTTCCACTGAGCGTCAACGCTTCGATGGGATGAAATTGAAGCCCCGCTTTTTGTCCGCGCGAAAGATCATTCGTGCCGTCCGATAGCGGTTGAAATGAATTCAATCCATCATTCAAGGTGACGGTGCTCGATTCGCAGGAGAGCAAAAGCGCATCGTTTACCCGATGCGTGTAAACAGAGCCATATTTTTCCTGCCAAAGCGAACCGGTCGAGATCACGGAAAAAGGATCGGTGGGCTGTTTCACCGCAGTGCTGAAAGTGGAACTTGAATCGGCCGGATGCTGCTGATCTTCGAGAGATTTCAGCACGTCGTAGTTTTGCCCATAATTGGGCAAGGGACTTGTCGCCGGGTTTGCGTTTTGAGCGCACACCCTCGACCCCGTCAGGCAGATGGCCAGGCCGAGAATCAATCCGCCCCGCGTGGCCCATGCAATATTGGAAAACATGTAAATCAATCGTTTTGAACGGTATCTTTTACGGAAGCTTGCTCAAGGTTCTCCCTCTTGCAAAAAGCATCAATCCTCTTATATGAAGAGACGCCGCCAGGGCTAAAAAAGTTCAAAAAAATGTTTCTAAAAAGAATCAGGCTTTGATCCTTTTTTCTTCGGCGTCAAAAACATCAAAGAGATAATCGATATGCGGAATTAATTCGACCGGGATCGACTTGGGAATGTAGTCCTCCATGAATTCCTGGAGCATGTCGGGCGTTTCACTGATCCGCTTGTAACGCCATTCGTTGTTCCATCGGATAATCTCGATACGCGAATGTTTTTTCGCATGTTCCCCTATCCACTTGCCTACCGCTTCGTCATCCGCGCCAGTGGCCACGAACTCGCGCAGGTCTGCGCCTTTGATTTCCGCAAAGCCGAGGAAAACATTATCCAGTGGGCAATCGTAGTGGTACTCACCAACTTTTCCCGCCAGGTCAGCCCGGCATTTATCCACGGCACGGGCTGCTATAACATAACCTCCCAGTGTGGAGCGAGGACTGCGGGGGAAAGACTTGGTGAGATCAGGTGCCAGCGTTTTTACTTTTTCATTAAGAGTACTCATAAGGATTCTACCATACTCGATTACCACGTGGCCGCTAGTTCAGTGAGGGCATTTTCAGCTTTTTGGCGCGAAAGTTTTGCCGAATCGTCACCCTGGTTCATGCTATCGGCGACGACAAAATGAACATCCGTAACGCCGATAAATCCGAAGATGGCGCGCAGGTAAGGTTCCTGAAAATTATAAGATGCCATCGGCGAACCGGGTGGAAAGGAGCCGCCGCTGCTGGTGATGAAAAGCGCTTTCTTGTCTTTGACGAGTCCTTCGTAACCATTCGGCCCCACCGCAAAAGTTTTCCCGGCGCGCACGATTTGATCGATATAAGCCTTCAGCGTGGAAGGGATGTTCAGATTATACATCGGCACGCCAAAGATGTAGCGATCCGCATTGAGAAATTCCTCGACCAATTGATCTGAGACCGCAATCGCCGCTTTCGATTCGGGTGTCTGTGCTTCCGGTGATCCAAATGCGCCAATGACCCACGGTTCCGAAACATGCGGCACGGGATGATGGCCAATGTCGCGCAGGAAAATGGTGTCCTGCGGATGCTGTTGCGCCCAGAGTTGCGCGAATTTGGCGGTGAGCGCCCGTGAAACAGAACGTTCGCCGCGTGGACTGGACGTGATGACGAGAATTTTGGACATGGTATTGCGTGGGTGAGTTCTTATTAAAAAACCTGCCATCCTGATTTTCGACAAATCCGGGAGACAGTTGGAATTAAGTGAAGAGCAACTGGTAAAAAATAACGATACGAAATCGCATCATTTTATCCGCTGGCTTTCCCACGGCTTGCACGGTCTGGTACGCTTCGCCCTTCATGGATTCGCCGCGTTACACCGTTATTATTCCGGTGCTTCATTTTCGAGCCGATGAACCTGTGCTGGCGAGCCTTCGCGAAACGGCTCCCGCAAGCGGGATGCCGCAAATTCTGGTGGTTGAAGGCCGGCATCCTGCCCGCCAGCGCAACGCAGCCCTGGCCCAGGCGCAGGGAGAAATCATCGTCTTTCTTGATAACGATTGTTGTCTAGGACTAATTTTTTGGGAGGCCCTTGAAACCGCTTTTATGCGTCCCGAGGTGGAGATTGTCGGTGGTCCGGCCTTGCTGCGCGCCGAAGCCACAGGGCCGGAAAAGATTTTTCATGCCCTGCTGACCCATCCACTCGTGGTGGGGCCAGTTTGCTCAAGATATGCGGCTCGTGGCGCATTTCGAGCCGCCACCCAAATGCAATTGATTCTCTGCAATCTCGCCGCGCGTCGCTCGACCTTCACGAATATCGGCACGCTTTCTCCCAGGCTTTATCCCAACGAGGAAAATGAATGGCTCGACCGTGCGCAGGCCGATCACGGCATTTATTACGATCCGCGCCAGCAGGTTTTCCGTCCCCAGCGTTCCACATGGGGAGAGATGGCCCGGATGCTTTTTCGTTACGGGATGGGGCGAACCCGTCAACTTCAAGTCAACGGCTGGCAGGTATCGATCCATCATTTCCTGCCCCTTCTTTTGATCGTCCCGGTGCTCGCCATTATTCTCGGCTGGCCCTTTGAAACATGCCTTGGTTCTCTATGGTTGCTGGCATCGATCACCATCGCCGCAACGTGCGATTCACAGCTTAGCCTGGGACAGCGTTGCATGGCCGGATTGATCGCCCCGCTCATCCCGTTGATTTATATCCTGGGTCAAGTCATCGGTTGGTTTGCGCTCCTTTTTCCTCTCCCTGACTCTGAATCCGAAATCGCCATCTATAACGAGAAAGGTGAGAGGGTGCCTTGATTTACCTGCGGGATTAAAAAGAAAGTGACGATCAAATAAAGTGTGCTAACCCAAGTGAAGAAGACGCTTAATTGGCCGCCTTCTCCCAAAATGAAATTTTATAATTTCAATCGTTATCAAAATCGACTGAAAGGTGGCTTCAGTTTGGTCGAGGCAACATTTTCCATCGGGGTGTTGAGTTTCGGATTTTTATCGCTGATTCCTTTGCTTGCCTTGGGAACGAAAACGGCTCGTCTGGCGCATGATAATCGAGCCACGGTTCAGATCGCCGAAAATCTCATTGAAGAAGCCAGGCAGGGCACCCTTTCGCCGGGAACGCTTCACCTCGATGCGCAGGGCAATCCCTGTCCCGTTGCCCAGACAATTTATACAGTGCAGGCGGTTCTCAAGCCGATTAGTGACAGCCCGATGACTGGAACTGAGACAGCTTCCCCAACCTGGCTGACGCTGCGAATCACTCCCACGGGATCGCCCGATCACCCGCGGATTTATGCGGTCATTTTTTCTGCTCCGTACTAAAGGGCATTTTCGTCGCGCAAACCGGCAGTTTCCCCGTTTTACAGGTGGATTCAGCCTGCTTGAGGTGCTGGTTACCCTCATGGTGCTGCTGATTATTCTTGTCGCACTTTTGCAATTCATGACCGACGTTGATCACGTATGGAAAGTTGCCGCCGAGGATCCCTATGCAGAAGCGGAAAATGCTTTTGAAGTTGTGGCCAGGAATCTCTCCACGGCAACACTTGAGACTTATCAGGATTATGCCGACAGCGGTGGTGCCTTTCGTACCGGCTCGAACCCGTCCTTTCTTCCGGATCATCCGGCGCGTCGTTCTGATTTGGATTTCGTCTGTGAACCATCTGCAGGTTCAAACGGGCTTCTTTCGGCAAGCGGACGAATCACCACCGGCAGCGCGGTATTCTTTTTGGCTCCACACGGTTACACGCAAACCTACGCGCATGGAGGAATGGAGCATTTACTCAATGCCCTCGGTTATTTTGTGGAATTTGGCGATGATACTGGCCCGACGTTTCTTTTGAGCGCCCATTCCTGGCGTTGGCGACTGAAACAAATCGTGCAGCCCGCCGAATCCCTGCACATCTTCGCGCCTTCTCCCCCGATGACATGGATTCAGGAGATGGTGCAGCCCGGAGCCGTCACTCCCGTGCTGGCTGAAAATGTCGTGACGCTGCTCGTCCTGCCGGAGCGATTACCCAACGATTCCAAGGCCGCGCTTTCACCCGACTTCCGTTACGATTCGCGCGATACCAGCCAGCCCTTGACCCGGAATCAATTGCCGCCGCGGGTGCGTTTGGTTCTTGTCGCCCTGGATAATATTTCGGCGCAACGATTGGCCAACCAATACGGCTCGAGTCCGCCGCCGCTTGTTCCCAAAGGTCTTTTTCTCCAAGCGGATCAGCTTGATGCTGATCTTGCATCGTTAGACAGCACACTTACCTCGCAAAAAACAGGGCATCGTATCCTTCAGCGTCATATCCTTCTTCCCTCCTCGGCATGGTCGGAGGTTCCATCCCAGTAAAGTCTTCGCGTGTTCGCTAACGGACATATTAACTGCAATGTAACTGGCCAGCGCGTTCCCATTCCTTATACTCACTCCGATGGAACCTAATTTCCAAGTGCTCCCGCCTGGGCAGCAGCCACAACCTCCCCCGCCAAAAACATCGCCCCAGGGAATTTTCGGGTGGTTGATTGCTGGCGCCATTGCAGTCGGAAAATTTGGACTCCTTCTTCTTAAATCGCTCAAGACCGTCGGTTCGATGTTCCTCATGATTTGGATCTATTCCTGGGCTTTTGGCTGGCCCTTTGCCGCAGGTTTTGTCTTTCTTATTTTCGTGCATGAAATGGGTCATGTCATCGCCGCGAAGTGGCTCGGTATTCCCGTGAGCGCACCCGTTTTTATTCCGTTTATGGGTGCCGCCATCATGATGAAACAAAATCCACGCGATGCATGGACTGAAGCGTGGATGGCCTACGGCGGTCCATTGGCTGGTTGTATCGGCTCGTGGATCTGCTGGTATGCCGCCATTCGATTCCATACGACGTGGCTGATGGCAGTCGCCTCGGCCAGCTTTGTCATCAATCTATTTAATATGATCCCCGTGCCACCGCTTGATGGTGGACGTATCTGCGCCGCCGTGTCGCCATGGTTCTGGCTGATTGGACTGCTTTTACTTGGTGCCGCCATCCTTTATTTCCATGCCATAAGTTCGATCTTTATCATCATCATTGTCCTGATCGTGGCCTTCCCGCGAATGAAGCAAACTCTTTTCAGCACACCCACGGAGGAAATGCGGCGTTACTACTCAACTCATATCTCCAACCGATTGATCATGGCCCTCATGTACGTGGGTTTGATTGCGGCATTGTTGCTGGGCTATTGGGATGCAAGCCAGCATCTCTCTTATCTTTGGGAAGATTCTTAAAGCGCATCCAGCGCTACCTGCGCGGCATGCGTCTCCGCTTCTTTTTTGCTGGCGCCCTGGCCGCGCCCCAGTTCGCGGCCCTGCCATTCGACCACCACCTCATAAACTCGCGCATGGGCCGGGCCGGTTTCGGAAACGCAACGGTACATCGGTGGTTGCTCGCCCTCGGCCTGAAGTTTTTCCTGGAGATTCCCTTTGGGATTATTGGCCAGGGCAGCATCGCTTTCGTTGGTCAGAACCGTGAGCGATGGCTCCAGCAGACGCAAAATAATCTCGCGTGAAACATCCCAACCAGCCTCGGCAAAAATGGCTCCGATGACCGCCTCCATCGCGTCAGCGAGAATGGAGCCACGCTGTCGCCCCTGGCTGTTTTCCTCGCCACGCCCGAGGATCAGATGATCTCCGAGTCCCAGGTCTTGCGCGAGCGTCTGGAGATGATGCCGATTCACCAATTGCGCACGCAGGACGGTGAGCCGACCTTCGGGCAATTCCGGGAAACGGCGATAAAGCTCCGCTGTCACCGCAAGCTGGAGAACCGCGTCACCGAGAAATTCGAGCCGTTGATTATCCGGCGTACGCTGGCGTTTTTCATGGCCAAAGGAAGCATGCGTCAACGCAAGACCCAGCAGGGCGGGGTCGGCAAAGACATGCCCGAGGCGCTGTTGAAAATCGTCGATGCTTGAAGCCATGCCCAACTCAAGCAGCTTTCGAGAAAATTTAACATGCCGAACAAGATGGTATCTGTTATCGACAAAGCATTCGTTGTTTATTGAAATCGAAGTAAGATAAGAGCGATCCAATGCGATAGACTTATCATGACCAATAAATTTTTGACGTTGCTTGTCCTGTTCCTTTGCGTGGTCACTCCTGCTTCAAGACTCCTTGGACAAGATTTCCCTATTTCGTTGAAAGAAGCAGTCGTGCCAAGAGAGGAAATGCGCCAGCAAATTTTGCAAGGTATCAAGGAATATCGATATACCTATTCATTTGCGAAGGTACCTTTCTCTTCTTATTTTTTCGCGGAGTGTTACACGGACGGAAAATTCACCCGCCGGTATTTACTAACCACAGCTATGCCCTGGAACAAAAGCGATTACGGAAAGGGCACTCTTTCCCTCGGATGGAATTTCGTCACTCGAGAATTGGTGATGATCAATGATAACGGATTTGGTCTTTGGAATTCACGTCTTACCCTTCCAAGGGATGTTTTTGATAAACCCAGCCTCGTGGTTTGTGCGGAAAAAATTCAACCGGAAGTTCGCGAGACACCCGGATATTACCCAACTCGCAATACTATTTACCCTGTCCTGGGTTTGCTAGGGGGTGAAAATCACAATAAATTCGTCCGTAAAACACACTTCACCCTTACCTCGGCCGCCGACTTCGTTAAAGGTGCAACTCAATACGGCGAAAAGTATTGTCTCGTCATTTATTCTTATGGCAACCAAGGCGGAGGCAATCCTCCCTTCGAGGTCGAAAATCGAACTTCTGACACCTTCCGTTGTTTGCCCATGAACTGACGGAGGTGGTTTTATATCGAAGTAGATCATTTTTTAAACGATGCTAGGATGAGATTCTCCTGTGCAATCGCTTCGCTGGCCTCTTCTTTTCGGCACGGTTATCGGTGTGCTGATTTTGACCCTCTACGCCTCTTTTGCTTTTAGGGGCGTAGCGGCCTGGAGCATCGGGGTGATTTATATTTCCTATGACTCACTCCTGCTTGGCTTCATGGTCATATCGAGCCAGATCGCGGTGTCGAGGCTGGAGCGCAAAAGGAAAAGCACTCGCGGTACTTCTCCTCTTTCGCAGAAAGAACGGCCCACCTTATCGGTGCTCATTTGTGCGCGCAACGAACGGTTGGTGCTGCCGGAATGTCTCCGCGCCTTGAGCGTTCAGACGGAACTCGCGGACGAGGTTATCGTTATCGACGACGGTTCAACCGATACCATGGTCGATTGGTTGACCTCCGAACATGATCTCCACTTTGAGGCGATGGGATCGAACACCCTGGGACTTTCCACATGCTGGCCCGCTCTGCGCGTCCTGCGTAAGGCAAATTCAGGCAAGGCCGATTCGCTCAATCTCGGTTGGGAAATGGCCCGGGGCGAAATCGTGGTCACGCTTGATGCCGATACCTATCTCGAAACTGAAGCACTGGCGGCGATCCGCGATGGTTTTGTCGAAGACCCCGACATGGGGATTGCCGGTGGCGTGCTGATTCCGGTCTGCCAGCGCACCGCATGGGCCGGATTCTTCCAATTCTTCCAGACCTTCGAGTATGCGCGCGGCTTTCTCTGGCGATTGACCTGGATGCAATACGATATGCTTTTGCTTATCTCCGGTGCCTTTGCCGCTTATCGCCGAACGGTTTTGGAAAGTGCCGGGGGATTCGACACGAAGAGTTGGGTGGAGGATTACGAACTGACTCATCGCGTTTACCGGGACGCCTTCGAACGAGGCCAGCATGTGACGGTGAAGACGCTCGCGGGTGCGCGTGGAACCACCGATGCCCCGGCGGCGGTGAAGACTTTCCTCAATCAACGGCGACGCTGGTTCGCCGGTTTTATCGCCACCCATTTCAAGTTTAAAGGGATGGTGGCAAACGGACGCTACGGAGCCGTTGGACGTTATATGATGTGCCTGAAAACGCTCGATCTGCTCCTGCCCATCTATGCGTTAGCGGCACTGGTGGTTTTGATAGAAATCCTGTTAATTAGGCACTTCTTAGATAGCTTTATCGTTAAACTAATTATCGCTAAGCTTGTTTTTGACCTTACATTACATGCCTACTCCATCATTCTGTACCAACGCTGGCTCGGGGTTCCTCTTTCGCGCAAGCTATGGATTCAATCCCTGGGCGCGACATTAACAGAGCCTTTTGTCTTTCAGATCATGCGCCAACTCGGAGCCGTTCTCGGGTGGCTCGCCTTCCTGCGCGGCAAGATCAATTGGATGCCACAAAGACAGGTGAATGTGGCCGCGCCTCTAGTGGGATAACTTCTTGTTTTAGATTACTCTCTCGGGATACTTGCGGCATGGATCCTCTACTGCCTTTTCCCCTATTAATCTTTTTGGCTCTATTATTCATGGTGGTTTGCACGGTCGGTATTTCTGTCCAAGTAAATAAAATCCGAAAGAGCAGGGAAGAAACAAATAAGCGGCTCGCCGAAATCGCGACGTTGCTTAAGCGTTAACGCAATCATTATAAATTTGCGCGTGACAAGCTGCCGCAACAGCCCGAAAATGGCAGGGTGAAACGATCTACCTTCCTCCAAGTCATCACCTCTTTCGCCCTGGCAGTCTCCTTCGCCTGGGCTCAACCCGCGCAAGCTGCCGATCCTGTCGTTGTGCTCAAGACCAGCATGGGCGACATCACGATCCAGCTTGATCCCAAGAACGCTCCCATCACCACGGCCAATTTTCTGGCTTACGTGGACAAGAAGTTCTACGACGGCACGGTTTTCCATCGGATCATTCCCGGTTTCGTGGTGCAGGGTGGCGGTTTCACAGCCCAGATGAGTGAAAAAGAGACCAGGCTTCCGATCAAAAACGAAGCAACCAATGGTCTCCATAATCTTCGCGGCACCATTTCGATGGCGCGAACCAACAATCCCAACAGTGCAACTTCACAATTCTTTCTCAACCTGGTCGATAACAGCAGCAAATTGGATCCAGGCGGCGTCAGCCCCGAGGGCTATGCCGTATTCGGCAAGATCACAAAGGGGCTTGATGTGATCGACAAGATGGCAAAAGTGGAAACCACCACCATGGGCCCTTATTCGGATGTCCCTGCGAAAGCGGTGATCCTCATCAGCGCCACGCGGGGATAGTAATCACTTTTTTGCACCGGGCTTGTCGTATCGTAGCGGTGGTTCATGATCACCGCTGCGGTCGATGTGTAAAATTCTCACGCTTTCCTCGGCGGGTTGTGGTTGATTAGCACTCTTGCATGAAGCCTGAGCCTCCGCCCGCCACATTCCGCAGTATCCTGGCGGAAAAAAATTTCGCCCGGCTCTGGTACGGCCAGATCATCAGCAGCTTCGGCGACCGCTTTTACCAGTTCGCCCTGCTTTACGTGATCCTCGGCATCAAGCAGGGTATGGATGTGGGCAAAGACAGCGCACGTGTGACTTTTTGCGCAATGTTGCCGGGACTCCTCTTTGCGCCGCTCTATGGCTGGATCGTGGATCGCTTTTCCCGCCGCTGGGTCATGTTTTATTCTGATCTCGCGCGGGCCGTGTTGACCCTCACGATACTCGACCTGTGGTTTCAATCCCACAATCTGTTTGCGGTTTATGCCATCGTGTTCCTGATGGGTGCTTTCAACGGCCTCTTTATTCCAGCGCGACAAGCGGCGTTGCCTCAAATCGTTTCGAGCCGGGAACTGGTCACTGCCAACGCGCTCATTTCGTTAATCGGGGTCATTGCGAATTTCATCGGCATTCCCATTGCCAGCCTCATCGTTTCGATCTTTGGCGCGCGCAGCAGCTTCCTGTTCAACTCGATGGGTTTCCTTGCCTCGGCCTGGTGCATTTATCATATCCGTACCGATCTTTCGCCTGACCGTACGAATGCGGGAGGGGCTGACAAAGTCAGTACATGGCGCGGTTCACTGGCAGGTTGGCGCGTGCTGCGCGAACAACGGGAATTGGGTGCGCTGGTGCTGGTCAATTCGGCCTTTTCCTTCATCAGCGCCATGGTGCTTATCACCATCCTGCAACAAGTCGTGTTGACGGTTGACTTGGGATCGGTTCGTACATTAGCCAATTATCTGAAAGAGTTTCTTGGCATGTTCGCACCCAGGCCGCCTGTTTTTGAAATCAGCATCCTGGCGTTTGGATTGCTGATGGCGGCGATTGGAATGGGGCTTGGCTTGGGCGTTGCCATTTGCGGCGCATCGAAATATTGGAGCCGCAGCAAGGCGCTTCCCTATGTGGCCCTGGCCTTGCTCGGCGTGGCGTTGCTTGGATTTTCACAAATCCAGGAATATCTCCCAGCCGTGGCGGGCGCGGCCTTCATGGGTGTGCTCTCGGCGTTCATTTTGATTCCGATCGAGTCGCGGCTGCAAAACGATGTCGATGATGCGCGCAGAGGACGCGTTTTCGCTTTAAGGAATCTCTGCACGACCGTGAGTTTTCTGCTTGGTCTGGCCGTGAACCTGGATGGCAGGTTGCTCAGCAAACTCGGACCATCGCTGCTGATCGAGGACGTGGGAATCGCTGCGATTACAATGGCCGTGTTACTGGCGCTGACCAATCTCGCGGCCCTTAGATCTTTTTGGTCAGATCGTTGACGGAAGTCGCCGAGTTGACAGGAGTCGTGGAAGCGCCGCCAATTTGATTCTTATCCTCAATTTTCTTGGCGTCGGTTTCCGAGGCGGCACTGTGAATTTCTTTTTCGAAATCTTCCTTGGCCTTCTTGAATTCGCCGAGGCTCTTGCCAAGCCCGCGGGCCAGTTTGGGCAGCTTGTCCGCGCCGAAAAGCAGGATGACGATCAGCGCGATCCAAAACCATTCCATCCCGTGAGGAAGACCGAAAGCGAAGAAAGGATGCTGCATAGTTTTTTTCCTAGTAAGTCAGGATACTCTTAGTTGGAGATGCGTACAACTGAATTTAGCGTGTCCTAATAGGCATCACCATGATACCGGCCAGAACTTTGTTATTACGCCAACCCCAATTTCTTAAACGTATCATCCACGTAACGGAAATGACGCTCGGGCGAACAAAGCTCGTCGATCTCCTTTTCGGATAGAACGGAACGAATTTCCTTCGATTTCTTGAGATGAACCTGGAGCGCTTCAGTGCCGCGCCAACACGCCATAGAGGCAGCCTGCACCGCTTCATAAGCCGTCTGGCGCGGAAGACCCTTGTCAGCGAGAGCGAGCAGCACCGTCTGGGAAAAAATGAGTCCCTTCGACTTGGCCAGGTTCGCCGCCATGTTCTCGGGATAGACTATTTGCCGCGCAACGAGATCAGTAAGCAGAACGAGCATGTAGCTGAGCAGTTCGCAACTGTCCGGGAAAATGATCCGCTCCACCGAGGAATGGGAAATATCGCGTTCGTGCCAGAGCGCCACGTTCTCCAGTGCCGCCACGGCATTGCCGCGAATGACCCGCGCGAGACCGCTCAATTTTTCGCCTGTGATTGGATTGCGCTTGTGAGGCATAGCGCTGCTGCCTTTCTGGCCCTCAGCGAAAAATTCCTCCACTTCGAGTACCTCGGTGCGTTGCAGATGGCGAAATTCGGTCGCCCAGCGGTCAATGCTGCTGGCGATGAGCGCCAGCGTGTTCATGAAATGGGCGTGCCGGTCACGCTGGATGATTTGCGTGGAGATGTCCGCCGCGTTAAGCCCCAGTTTTTTGCAAACGTATTCTTCGACCTGGGGGTCGAGATGCGCGTGGGTGCCGACCGCGCCGGAGAGCTTGCCGACGGCAATCTGATCTCGCGCCTCAATGAGACGCCGTTCGGCGCGACCGAATTCGTCGTACATGAGCGCAAGCTTGAGTCCGTAAGTGATCGGCTCGGCATGGATGCCATGCGAGCGACCCATCATCGGCGTGAATTTATGTTCCTTCGCGCGAACGGCCACGGCTTCGCACAGGCGGCCCAGATCGGCGAGCAACAGATCGGCGCTCGCGGTCAGTTGCAGCGCAAGCGTGGTGTCGAGCAGATCGGACGAAGTCAGGCCACGATGAATGAACCGGCCTGCTGGCCCGACGTGCGAAGCGACCTCCTCCAAAAATGCGATGACATCGTGGTTGGTGCGCTTCTCGTTCTCGTGCACCTTCGCAATGTCGAACTTTGCCTTGGCGCGGATGGTCTTCGCGTCCTCCGCCGGGATATGGCCGAACCAGGCCATGCCTTCGCAGGCGAGTACTTCAATTTCGAGCCAGTGTTTGAGCTTGGCTTCTTCGCTCCAAAGGGCGGCCATTTCGGCCCGAGAATAACGGGGAATCATGGGTACTACTAAAGATCAGTCATCCCGATCTTGTCGAGGGATCAGTTGCTTGAAGAGAACCATGGGGGTGAAATAAATCCTTGCTTTAGGGGGCGGAATAGTCCAAGTTGCGGGAGTACTGCCCGTCGGCGGTACGTTTTCCCACCATGTCAGATTCGTCGCCCGTAGCGGGCATCTTAGAAATTCACGATAAAGGTTACGGCTTCTTGCGCAGACCCGAACGGGGCAGCGCGCCAACGCCGCAGGATGTCTTTGTGCCGCCCGATATGATCAAGCGCAACGGCTTGCGCGACGGCGTGCAACTCTCTGGCGTGAGCATCGCCAACGGGCGCGGCCCGCAGTTGATCGAGTTGCAGCAGGTCAACGACCGCGCCATCGACTTGTACCGCGACCAGCTTCCTTTTGAGGAATTGACCACGATCAATCCGAACCGCTGGGTGAAGCTCGAAACCAATGCCGACAAACTTTCCGCCCGTGTGCTCGACTTGATGACGCCCATCGGCCATGGCCAGCGCGGCCTGATCGTCTCTTCGCCCCGCTCGGGCAAAACGATGCTGATGCAGGCCATCGCCGACGCGGTGCTGAGCAATTCTCCCGATACCTTTTTGATGATCGTCCTCGTCGATGAACGACCCGAGGAAGTGACCGACTTCCGCCAATTTTTGGCCGGACGCGGCGAACTCTGGTCGTCCTCGAACGACCAGGAAAACGCGAGCCATGTGCGACTGGCCCGGCTGGTGATCGAACGCGCCAAGCGGTTGGTCGAAAGCGGTCGCGATGTCTTCATCCTGCTCGATTCGATCACGCGCCTGGGCCGTGCCTTTAATGCCGGGGCGAAGGGCAACACGATGAGCGGCGGTATCAGTTCCCGCGCGCTCGAAATTCCGCGCAAGATTTTTGCCGCCGCCCGCCAGACCGAGGAAGCCGGCGCCCTGACCATCGTCGCAACGGCGCTGATCGACACCGGATCGCGCATGGACGAAGTCATTTTCCAGGAGTTCAAAGGCACCGGCAACATGGAGATCGTGCTCGATCGCCGCCTTGCCGAAGCCCGGGTTTACCCCGCCATCGATATTGAAAAATCGGGTACCCGTCGCGAAGAGCTGCTTCTGCCCAAGGCCATTTTAGATAAGGTGACGACCATTCGGCGCGGCCTTCATGGTCTGCCGGTGCAGGCGCAAATGGAGCGGTTGCTGATGATCCTCAAAAAATTCCCCGATAACAAAACCGCCCTCGAACAACTCCCCGCGCGCCCAGCCACCTAAATCCCATGTCATTCCAAAATCTAGGTCTCTCTGAGGAAGTCGTCCACGGCGTCCAATCCATGGGTTATATAGACCCGACGCCGATTCAGTTACGCGCGTTCCCCATTATTCTCGGCGGCAAAGATCTCATCGGCGCTTCGCAAACCGGCACCGGCAAAACGGCGGCCTTCGCATTGCCGCTTCTCACGCAGTTGAAACATCACGGTGCCTTGCGCGTGCTGATCTTGGAACCAACCCGCGAATTGGCTGCACAGGTGGAAACGGCCTTCCGCGATTACTCGCGCTTTTCCGATATTCGCACCACGGTTATTTACGGCGGCGTTGGGTATGGCCAGCAATTGACCGATCTCAAGCGCGGCATGGATGTGCTGGTGGCGACTCCGGGCCGTCTTCTCGATCATATCGAACAGGGCAACGTGAAGCTCGATACGATCCAGCATCTCGTTCTCGACGAAGCCGACCGGATGCTCGACATGGGTTTCATGCCCGATGTGCGGCGCATTATCGAACTCATTTCGCGCGAACGCCAGACGCTCCTTTTCTCCGCCACGATGCCGCCCGAAATTGCGCGATTGACCGAGTGGGCTTTGCGCACACCTGAAAAGATTGAGATCGGCGCGCGACGTTCGCCTGCCGAGACCGTGACGCATGCGCTTTATCCCGTTGCCGCCGTGCAAAAATACGACCTGTTGGTCGAACTCCTCAAGAAAACTAATTTTGATTCTGTGCTGATTTTCGTCCGCACCAAACATGCCGCCGACCGGATTGCATCGCAGCTGAAATCGTCGCAACATTCCGTCGCGGTACTCCACTCCAATCGCTCGCAAACAGAACGGCAGGAAGCGTTGGATGGTTTTCGCAATGGCAAATACGAGGTCATGGTCGCCACCGACATCGCGTCGCGCGGCATCGACGTGGCGGGCATCAGCCATGTCATCAATTACGATGTGCCACAGCATCCCGAAGATTATGTCCATCGTATCGGGCGCACTGGCCGCGCGCAGTCCGATGGCGATGCGTTCACGTTAATGACGGCGGAAGAGGGTCCCGATGTGGCCGCCATTGAACGGTTCATCGGCCAGGAAATCCCCCGCGTCAAAATCGAAAATTTCACTTACGTCTATTCCCTCGCGCTCGACGACAAGAAAAAGCACGTCGTCGGCAAAGCGGGAAATATTCGCGGCGGTCGCGCTGGCAAGGGCTACAGCTTCGGCGTCCGTCGGCGCTAACTCTTTTTACCGCGCCAGTTCAGCCTGGGTCAGCGTCGCGATGAATTCTTCAACGGTGGGCGCGGAGATGAGATGTTCGCGGGTCGAGTTATCCTTGAGGAGACGCGCCAGGCCGCCCACGATACTGAGATAATCGGTGACCATTCGTTTGGGTGTGCCGATGACGAAAATGAGTTTTACCGTCTGGCCCGAATTCTCAAACCAGACACCCTGGGGACTGCGCCCGATGGCCAGGACCATGCCTTTGAGGTAGTCGGTGCGGGCATGGGGAAAAGCGATTTCATTACCGAGACAGGTCGATTCGATCCGTTCACGCGCCAGCAGCTCTTCGTAAAAACCAGCGAAATTGGTGACGTTGGGATTCGTTTGCAGAAGCTGGGCAACTTCGTTGATGGCGTTGCATCGTTTTTGCTGCCCCAATTCGAGCTTGATCTGTTCCGGCTTAAGCAGGCTGCTGATTTGCATAAAAATAGGGATAAGGCTTCGACTCGAGCATCCTCTTTCTTCAAAAGGCAAAATCAAACCTGCTTGAGATAAGAGAGAAGTTCAAACGAAATATATGTTATTTCGCACATCGACGCTTGGGAAATTTTTACGTGATCGCTTCAAAATCGATTTGACCGACTAGGGTTGCAGCAATTTTTCCAGGCGGGCGTCCTTGGAAATGCCGAGTTCCACCGCGCGGTTATAATGACGGCGGGCCAGTTCGAGAGAGGGCGGCTTGGACGTGGCATAAACCAGCGCGAGATTGAAATGCGCGTCGCCAAAGGTCTCATCGATATCGATCGCCTTGCGGAATTCTTTTTCCGCGACTTCCTGCCAGCCTTTTTGCGAGCAAGCGCAACCGAGATAATTGTGGGCCTTGGCATTGTTGGGATCCAGAGCGAGCGCCCGCTGCAGGGCATCGATGGCGCTTTCATACTGGTTCAACTGGTAATAGACGATGCCGAGGTTCATGTACGAAAAGGCGTCGGTGGGCGAAAGCTTGACCGCCTGTTGCAAGGCCCTGAGCGCCTCGTTCAGCTTGCCCTGTTGAAAACGAACCACGCCCAAGTTGCTCCACGCGTAAAGCGATTCGGGATATTTATCGATAATGACCTGGTACTTGTCGGATGCCTCGTCATAACGCTGCGCCTTGAAAAAATCAGCCGCTTGCTGGGCCGTGTCGCGCATGTCATCGGGAAGACGGGGATGGTTGGCATATTGCGTAAAATCCGGTTGCTTGGAGTTATCGTTCTGTACGATCTTCGTGTCTTTGATCACCGTGGTGGCACCGGGAATATTAGACACGGTCTTGTCACCCATGTCCGGCGGAGCCGGATTAGGCGCCGTATTGGTATCGGTCGCAGGCGCGGTGCCAGTAGTCCCCGCATCCATATTTGTTGAATTGGTTGAGGTCAAAGGAGGTGCATTCGTATCCCCGGATGGAGGTGTCGGATTATTAGTATCACCCATCACGGTAACGGGCGGTGTATTCGTCGAATCATCCGGTGAGGGGGAAACCGGAGGAGTATTTGTCGCTGTCAGGACGTTGCTCGGTGCCTCCATGCCGGGCACTTTGAGACTGGCCAAAAGAACCCGTTCCGCGTCATTCGCAGGAGCAGTCATGGGCGTTGCGAGAATATCAACCTTCTCCTGCAGAACCTTCGACTTGATCTTGAGATTATCGAATTCTTCCTGATAAAGACGTTTGGCCATATCCCGGTGGGCCTGCTCCTGAATTTCACGTGTCAGGATGCCGCGCATGGTTTCGTTTTCGTGTTTGATCGTCGCGTATTCCGGGCTGGTCACGGAAGTGGAGGCAAGCTTCTGATTGGCCTCAGTCAGGTCGGTTTGTGCCTGATCCAATTGTGCCTTCAAGGTGTTGGTCGTTTGCTGCAAGGCCTGATTGTTAGCCTGGGCGACAGCCAGGTTATCCTCGGTATTTTTCAATTTGGCCCGCAACAACGTCATGGCCTGGGGTGATTTGATTTGCTCGAGCTGCTTTTGCGCATCGGCCAGCTTATCGCTCAAGGCCTTATTTTCAGCCAAAAGTTTACCCATGCTATTATCCATCGATTGCTGGCTGTTTGCCGCGGCCAGTTGCTCGGTCACCGTCTTGAGTTGTGCGCGAAGGGTCTGCACTTCAGTTCGAGAATCTTGATATTTGGCCGTCATGTCCTCCAATTTTTGTTTCAAATCAGCCAATTGCTGTTGGAGGGAAGCAGTGGGATCAGTAGGTGAAGGAGAAACATTCGCAGCAGGATTGTTTGCTCCAGGATTTGGTTCCGGCGGAGTCGGAGGAGTCGGCGCAGGCTCAGGAGCCATCGCGTCAACCTTGGGCTGTAAATCTGTGATCTTTTCTTTGAAATCGCGCAGGCGCGCGGTCACCATGGCCGTTTCCCAATCGGGATTGTCTAAATGGATTTTTTGCAGCTTGGTATAACAGTCTTTAAACCCATCCAGAGCACCGCGATAATCGCCCCGCTTTTCGAGTTCGCCCGCCGTGTGAATCGCGACGTAGATATTGAGATACTGTTCTTGAGGAGTCGGTTCCGCGCGAAGAAGAGACGCCGGAGTTACAAAGATCCAGACTCCAAAACCAATCAAATAAATAGGCCAACGCACGCGGATAGATTTAAATTATTTTTCGATAAAAAGTCAATCATCTCCTAGCCTCAGAAGAGACTAATGACGCCTCTTGATTACATTTTGTAATGTCGGCTTCCACGAAGCTTTATCTTTTACGAGAGACTTTGGCGGTTTTAGAAATCACTTCCGCAGCCGTAGTGACACGCCAGTTGTGCGCTTCCAGGACAGCTTGAGCCTCGGCATAGGTGCTTTGGGTCAAAGCCTGAACAAGACGCACGGCACGAGCGCGGAGTTTGTCATTGGTCGCCTGGACGTTCACCATCAAGTTGTCCCTCACACGGCCCAGGCGAACCATCGCGATGGTGCTGAGCATGTTCAAAACAAGCTTGGTGGCGGTGCCCGCCTTCAGGCGCGTTGAACCCGTGACAAGTTCCGGCCCCGTCGGCAGATCAATCTCGACATCGACCGGCACGCGAATCGAGCGTTTCGGATTACACGACAGCAGAATCGTTCCCGCTCCCTTCCTCCGGGCAAACTCCAACGCGCCAAGCACGAAAGGCGTCTGGCCGCTCGCCGCAATCCCGCAGACGACATCGCGCTTGGTCAAACCACGTATTCGCAACTCGGCTGCGCCTGCTTCACGCGCATCCTCCGCGCCTTCCTGGCTCCGGAAGACGGCAGCCGGGCCTCCGGCGATGATGGCTTGAATCTGTTCTGGGGGCGCGTTGAAGGTGGGTGGCATTTCGCTCGCATCGACGACTCCCAAGCGCCCACTTGTTCCTGCTCCGACATAAAAAAGACGTCCACCCTGACAAAGATGCTTCGCCGCAAGAGTCGCTGCTTTTGTGATTTGCGGGGACTGAGCTGCGAGAGCCTTTTCGACTTGGCGTTCCTCGCGGATAAAGAGATCGACCAATTGCGAAATGGATCTGCGATCCAATCCGCGTGAACGGGGATTGCGTTGCTCGGTCGATGCCTGGGCAAAAGCGGCAAGCTGGGCCGGACTGGAGACGGACGCTTTTTTCTCCGTGGTCGTTTTGTTGGCCGGAAGCGTTGCCAATCCGGCGAGCCGGGCCGCACCAAAAATTCCCGGCACTGTTAAAAGAAACGTCCTGGCGCGTGGACATATCCGGTGTAAGGCACGTTGAAATCGCGCACGATACTCAGGCTGATTTTCAAAGAGACCTCCCGTCAGCGCCACTTTTGGATGAGTAAACTTGAGCCGTCGCGCAAGAAACTCAACTCGTTCCGCCAGGGCAGTAACCGCATGGTCGAGCAACGAACGAGCATCACGATCACCCTTTTGTGCAGCAGAAAAAACACATCGCGCCCATTGGGCCACGACGGTTTTACTCGTATCGCTTAAGATAAAGGGGACGAGTTCCTCCAGCGAAGTTTTTCCCGTGGCGGTCAGGTATTCCTGCGCGAGAAGAGAGGTTTTTTTGCTTTCATCGTAACGGTTAAACGCGCATTCGAGACCGCGCCGGGCCAGGTCGTAAGCACTGCCGCGATCCGAAAAGAGATGTCCCCAACCGCCTGCTTTCTCCACGGGTTCATGGGTCGATTTTTGTCCCGCAACATTTGAACCGGTGCCCGCGATAACCACAATGCCCGGTACTTCTCCGAACGCCGCCACGAGAACGGAGCGCGTATCTTCCATCACACGCACCGATTGCGCCTGCGGCCAGACACGATGAATGATTTTTTCAACACGCGCTTGTTCAGCGGCAAGCTGGCATCCGGCAAAGGCTCCGCCAATGGCCTTGATGCGTACTCCCGCCTTCCGTCGGATTTCTCGGAACAGACGTTCGAGGGCCGCGTCGGTCAACAGAAGCGTATTGCCCGGCCCGGTTTCACCTCGTGCAACAACTTGGTTGGCAGTGAACAAAGCCCAGGTCGTTTTGGTTCCACCGCCCTCAATGCCGAGAATGCCCGCTTTTTCATGTCCAGCCATTCAACCACTATCACCTTTCCTGCGGCAGAAAGGCCATCGAAATCCTATGGAAAGTCCGGGAGTGCCTTAATTTGAGGAATTGAAAAAATGCCTCCAAAATAACCGTTCCGTCATCCCGAGCTTGTCGAGGGATCAGCATCCAGAAAGCCTACGCTTTATTCTATAAGTGATTGCTTGTCGGGGGCTGATCCCTCGACAAGCTCGGGATGACGGAACGGGAAGTATCGCTAAATGATTGGCTTGAGACCACTCGAACATCATCTTGATGCTAATTACTCAGGTCTTTTTCCGCTCTACGTTCAATGATGACCTGATACACGCCGCTTATTTTCTTTCAGATAATCGGAAAAGGGCCGATAGACGACACCCTGACGGCGAGTTTTTCTCAGCCATTGCAAATCGGCTGTATCCTCAGCTCTTTCCAAAAGGTCTTCATACTGAGCCAGGGGTAAAATTACTGCAGTTGGCTTGCCGCTCTTGTAAATCATTTCTGGTTCCTTGATTTTCATCGTGCCTTCCTGGGACTTGTAGTTTGAGATCAAAGGGTAGGTTATGGGTCATTTCAAATCAAGGATCGTCTCCAAAGAAGAAAATCGCGGATGACACTTCCCCCTCCTCTCTTTACGCTTCTCTTATGCCCGCGCCGCACAATGTCGTCGAATTGCTGCAAGACCTGGTGGCGATTCCCAGCGTCAATCCGCAGGGCAATCCCGGGACGGATCGTGTCGGCGAGCAGGCCATGGCCGAATATGTAGCCGAATTTCTTCGTACGCTCGGTACCGAGGTGACCATCGATCCGGTGGAGCCGGGACGGCCCAACGTCATTGCCTCGTTCGCGCCAAAACAGCCGGATGCGCCGCGCCTGGCATTCGCACCGCATCTCGATACGGTTAGCGTCGCGGGCATGACCATTGCGCCTTTTGATCCCGTGATTCGTGACGGCAAACTTTGGGGACGCGGTTCCAGCGATACAAAAGGACCGATGGCCGCCGCACTCTGGGCCGTGCGTGAATGGGCGCAAAGCCCGGCCCGCGCGCAGTCGCATATTCACTGGATATTTCTAGCACTGATGGGCGAAGAGGCTGGCAACGATGGTGCTCATGCCCTCGCAAAAAAAGGTTTTTCGAGCGACCTTACGCTTGTGCTTGAACCGACCGAGCTTGGAGTCGTCACAGCACATAAAGGTGCGCTCTGGCTCGAAATCCTCACGAGTGGTACGGCCTGCCATGGCTCAACGCCCGATCAGGGACGCAACGCCATTTACGCCATGCGCCGCGTCCTTGAAATAATCGAGGACAAACTTATTCCCGACCTGGCCCGGCAATCGCATCCCAAACTCGGCCCCACCACCCTGAATGCCGGGGTAATCTCCGGCGGCAGCAAAATCAATATCGTGCCGGATCATTGTCGGCTCGAAGTCGATTGTCGTTTTGTGCCGGGCATCGATGTGGAGAAATTGCGAGGGAAGATCGAAACCGATTTGCAAGCGGTCGTACCCGATGTCGTGGTGCGTTTGCAACGCCACTCGCCTCCACTTTACACGAACGAATCTTTGCCCTGGGTGCGACGACTCGGCGAACAATCCCGTGGATTTACCACGGCACCTTGGTTTTCCGACGCATCCGTCTTGAGTGGCCCGCAATGTCCCGCCGTTTGTGTCGGGCCGGGTTCCATCGCCCAGGCTCATACAAAAGATGAATTTATTCTTTTGCGCAATTTGGAGGATGGAGCAGAATTTTTCAGTCGCTGGATGCAAACCGCCGAAAAATCAACCGAATGAATACCACTCCACCATCAACTGCAAAAGGCCCAAACTTTTTCCGTCAAATTTTCCTTTCTTTCAGGGAGGAAACGGGGCAGTCGCTGAGAGTTTGGGCGATTGTCGCATTGCTGAATTTCGCCGCTCAAATCATTTTTCACCGGGAACTCGCCCAGGGCGAATTCAGTTCCCTGAATACCCTTCTTGGCGTGGTGGGACTGATGATCGTCCCTGTGTTGGCGCTTCACCTGGCCTTCATTTTTTACCTCGCGCAAAATGATTCCCCGGAACGTCAGGAACAAATCAATGCTTTCCGCGCTGCTGCTCCGCTTGTCACGCAAACCGTCGCCCTCATCTGGGGAGGAATTTCCATCTTGGTATTATTTGTTCTGTTGCCGTTGCTCAATCTGCCTCGTTTCTCGCTTTCTCTTTTTACCTTTATGACGGTCTTGATTTCGCTGGGCACCCTGGTGAGCGGATCGATTTGCCAAAATAAGAAATCATTGCGCGCCTGGGGCTGGTTCCTCGTAATCGCTGCATTAATGCGTGTGCTGTTGGGAGCGGGAATCGCCTGGAAGGAACCTTGGGCGGAATCGGGACTGGCGGCTTTTGTGCTTGCCGGTTTTATCACGCTGACGCCGGTATTGCGTCAACCCGAAGCTGAACTGGCGACGATGAAGGAATGGAAAATCCTATGGAATCGCGATTTTTTACTTTATTTAAGCGCAACCTTCAGTGTGGTCCTGGCGCTTTTTCTTTTTTCCAGCGCGGATCGTATTGTTGCGCAGAGTTGGTTCGGACGCTCCTATAACAATAATCTCGGTTTGGTGGATTGGCCCGCATTGGACGGTTATCAGACCGCCGGATTGCTTGGCCGGGCGCTTCTTTGGGGCACCCAGCCGTTGCTGCTGATTTTTTTCATGCAACGTTCGCGCCTGAACCGCACCACTCGCGCCTCGCTCAAATACTTCTGGATTTATCTCGGCGTCTTGTTGGCTGGCGCAGTGCTGCTCGCTCTTCTGGGCCGACCCTTAAGCTGGCTTTTTTGCGGGGGAGATTCTCCGTTGACGTATAAGCTCATCCCCATGTTTGCCATCGCAATGACGTTGCTCGGAATAGTTCAGGGAGTGGGCATGTTTGCCCTAGCTTCGCGGCGTTATCCGGAGTGCTTTATTCTCGGCGGGTGCAGCATCGGTTACGTGCTTCTACTCTACATCGAGGGCAAGCAACCTGTCATGATGCTGACCGAGATGTTTGGCGGAGCGCTCTTCTCGCTTCTTCTGGTTCTTTTTGTCGGCGTGGTCCGCTGGGGCCGCAGGCAGCCATGAACTCAGCGGCTGGCATCAAACTTTCGGTCGTGATGCCTCTTTATAATGAGGGCGCACGAATTACTCCCAACGTCGAGCAAACGCACGACGTCCTGCGGATGCTCGGGCCGTCCGAGATGATCCTGGTCAACGACGGTAGTTCTGATAATTCGGGTGAAGAAATCGTGCGCCTGGCGGAAAAGTTTCCCGGCGAGATCGTCACCCTCCATCTTCCCCGCTCCGGCAAAGGCGAGGCCCTGCGACGTGGCGCACAGATAGCGCGTGGCGAGTTTGTGGTCTTCCTCGATGCAGATCTCGATTTACCGCCGGAACAAATTCTCTTTTTTGTCGCCATTCAGCGCGTGAAAAAAGCCGATGCTGTCATCGGCAGCAAGATGCATCCCGATAGCACGGTCGATTATCCGCTCATCCGGCGCATCTACAGCCTCGGTTATTTCTGGCTGGTCAAATTTCTCTTCGGCTTGCCTGTACGCGACACGCAAACTGGTTTGAAACTCGTACGTCGCGACCTGCTTCTTCAAGCCTTGGAAAAAACTGAAAGTCGTGGCTTTACCCTCGATCTGGAATTGCTCGTGCGTCTTGTACGGCTCGGTGCGGTAATGGTCGAAGCGCCAGTCGTTGTCCGGCACTCGATGAAATTCGGTGGGATTGGCCTGCCTGTCGTGTGGCAAATCTTCTGCGATACATGGCGGACATGGCAGAGGGTGCGGAAATAAATTTCCACCTAGCCTTCCAGCACCTTTTCCAATGTGATAGTTAGCAGATGACAGAACTGACATGCCAAACAGAAATCTCAACTCCGACGAACTAAAGTGCGCAAATGAATTATTGACGGATATTCGCGCACGGTTAACCAGCTTGGCGGCTGGCGATCCTGCTTTACTATTTGCCTATCGTCGAAAAGTGGTTAAGGAGCTTGGGTACGATGAGAGAGGAAAGCCTGTTGCTCGTGCCAAACTCAAAGTCTTGAAATGGGGAATTCAAAATGGCAAATGCGCTCACTGCGGCGAAGAATTATCTCTGAAATATTCCGAACTCGACCGCAAGAATGCCGTGGATGGATATATCGCAGAAAATACGGAATTGGTGCATGCAAAGTGCCATCAGGAACGTCAAGCGGCAAAACGCTATACCTGAAAATTTGAAATAACTCTCTGTCATCCTGAGCTTGTCGAAGGATCAGCTCCCAAAAGCGTACACTTTCTTTTATATGTGCAAGGCTTACCGGAGGCTGATCCTTCGACAAGCTCAGGATGACAGAGTGGGAAGTGATCAATGAGGGCGCACTATCGCCCGGGATTATCAGAACTCAATTTAAGACATCCCATTTCCATCTTTTGCCTCCGTGCAATAAATCAGCTAGCATGACGGTATGTCCACTCTCTGGCTTCGCCAACTTGCCGCGCTTTTCCCGCGCGGTGTCGTCGCAACCGATGCGGAGACCCTAAGCTCCCACGCGGGTGATGCCTGGTTCGCGAGGATGTTGCCGCAGGCGGTGGTTTTTCCACGCAAGGCCGAGGACGTCGCAACCTTGCTGCGTTTCGCGAATCAGCGGCGCATTCCCGTCACGGCTCGCGGTGCTGGACGCGGTTACGTCGGCGGTTGTGTGCCGAAGCGACGTGGCATCGTCGTCTCGTTTACCCGGATGAATCGTATACTCGAAATCAACCCGGTTGACGGCGTTGGGGTTGTTCAGCCTGGCGTCATCACAGGTGATTTTCAGGCGAAGGTGCGCCAACTCGGTCTCCTTTACCCGCCCGATCCTGCGAGTCTCAAGGAATGTTTCCTTGGCGGCAATGTCGCCACGAACGCCGGTGGCCCGCGTTGTTTGAAGTATGGCGTGACTCGACACTACGTGCTCGGGCTCCAGGTTGCCCTCGCGGACGGTACGCTGGTGCGCGTGGGTGGGCGCACGCAGAAAAATAAAAGTGGTTTCGACCTCGTCGGTATTTTTGTCGGCTCGGAAGGGCTGCTCGGCCTTGTCACTGAAATCACGCTGCGCCTCATCCCTGCGCCTCCTGCCCGTGCCGTGCTGGCTGCGTCGTTCAAGAATGCGTCGATGGCCGCCGCCTGTGTGCAACATGTCCTGGGCAAAGGCTTTCTTCCCTCGGCAATCGAATTGGCGGATCGTTTCACACTTAATGCGGCGCGGCGTCATCTTGGATCGAAATCATTGCCGTCGGGCAACGCGCATCTGTTGCTCGAAATCGACGGCCAGCGCGATTCGGTACGCTCCGAAGCGCGCGCCCTCGCCAAAATTCTCAAGACGGGTGGCGCGCTCGAAATCACCACCGCAACCACGGAAGTCGATTGCGAACGGCTCTGGGGTTTGCGCCGCGAATTCTCCGCGTCGTTGAAAGCGACCGGCCTGACCAAGCTCAACGAAGACATCTGTGTGCCGCGCAGCCGATTGGTCGATCTTTTTGATTTCACCACGCGCCTGCAAAAAAAATATCGGATCGAGATCGCCTCATTCGGTCATGCGGGCGATGGCAACATCCATGTGAACATCATGGCGGATATGACCTTGCCCGGCGTGAAAAAGCGGGCCGATAACGCGCTCGATGAGCTCTTCCGGCAAGTCATTGCGTGGGGCGGCGTCATCACCGGCGAGCACGGGATCGGTCTGGCCAAGCTGCCGTGGTGGCCACAGGCCGCCTCGCCGGAATTACGCAAGTTGCATTCCCGGGTAAAAAAAGCGCTCGATCCGAAGCATATTCTCAATCCCGGGAAGTTTGTTTAGAGCATTTTCCCTCGTCATCCCGAGCGAAGGTGAGCCGAAAAATCTGTTTGAACACATCGTGAACCCGAACCGCAGTCGAGGGATATGGCTGGAATAGAGACTGAGTTAAAGATGAGACGAAAGATTTATTGGCTCGCAAGGGCTCTCTCATTTCGTATAAGCGACGAGCGGGATTACCTTCCGGTGCCTTGAAATTTTATGACGCCACTTTCACGTTTGGTTTATCAAGCCATATCCTTCGACTTCGCCTCGGGTCAACCGTAAGCTCGACTAAAACTTTTCGCTTCGGCTCCGCTCAGGATGACGGATTTTTTCAATCAGCTGGCGTGATATTCCTGGAGCGACTTGACCCCGAGCGTCTTGGTTTTCAGCGAACGCAAGGCGCGGAGAGTGGCCTGCGCCGCAGCGAGCGTCGTCATCACTGGCACCCGTTGGTAAAGCGCAGTCGTGCGAATGCGAACTTCGTCCTGGCGCGCGACGTGACCGGAAGGCGTGTTGATGATGAGCGCGACGTCGTCATTCTTGAGCATGTCGAGGACGTTGGGACGGCCCTCGGCGATTTTGAAGAGGCGCTTCACAGGAACCTGCGCGGCTTCGAGGGCTGACGCGGTGCCCGAGGTGCTATAGACAACGAATCCAAGGTCGAGTAGGCCGCGCACGAGTTCAATGGCGGCTGGCTTGTCGGCATCGCGAACGCTGATGAAGATGTTGCCGGAAAGCGGGAGCGGCGGCATGGCGGCCATCTGCGATTTGGCGTAGGCGAGGCCGAAGTCGTCGTCGATGCCCATGACTTCGCCGGTCGATTTCATCTCGGGGCCGAGCAGGATGTCGGTGCCGCGAAATTTCGCGAAAGGGAAAACGGCTTCCTTGAGCGAGTAATGGGTCGGAATGATTTCCTCCGTAAAACCGAGATCCTTTAATTTCATTCCCGTCATCACCTTGGCGGCGAGCTTGGCCAGCGGTCTGCCAATGGCCTTGCTGACGAACGGCACCGTGCGCGAGGCGCGCGGATTGACTTCGAGGACATAGACGGTCTCGTCCTTGACCGCGAACTGGACGTTCATCAAACCGCGCACGTCGAGCGCCTTCGCCATCTTGATCGTGGCGGCGCGGATTTCGTCCTTCACTTTTTCGGAAAGGGTCGGAGCGGGAATGACGCAGGCGCTGTCGCCCGAATGAACGCCCGCCTGCTCGATGTGCTCCATGATCGCGCCGATGACGGCGATCTCCCCGTCGGCGATACAATCGACATCGACTTCGGTCGCGTCGTCGAGGAAACGATCCACCAGCACAGGACGCTCGGGCGAAGCCGCCACGGCGTGACGCATGTAGTGGCGCAATTCCTCGTCGCTATAAACGATCTGCATCGCGCGACCGCCAAGGACGAACGAAGGCCGAACGAGAACAGGATACCCAACCGTTGCGGCAGCAGCCACGGCCTCGTCTTCGTTGGTCGCGGTGCCGTTGGGCGGTTGGTTCAAGCCCAGCTTGTTGAGCATCTGCTGGAAAAGTTTGCGATCCTCCGCGCGTTCGATTGACTCAACCGAGGTGCCGATGATCGGCACACCATTGGCCTTGAGACCTGCGGCGAGATTAAGCGGGGTCTGTCCGCCGAACTGAACGATGACGCCGTCCGGCTTTTCGTGATGGCAAATGTTAAGCACATCTTCGAGGGTGAGCGGCTCGAAGAAAAGTTTGTCGGAGGTATCGTAGTCGGTCGAAACGGTTTCCGGATTCGAGTTGACCATGAGCGTCTCGTACCCGATCTCGCGCAGGGCAAAGGCTGCGTGGACGCAACAGTAATCGAACTCGATTCCCTGCCCGATGCGGTTCGGCCCGCCACCGAGGATCATGATCTTCTTTTTGTCGCTCTTGCGGACTTCATCGACCGAGTTGTCGTAGGTCGAGTAATAGTAAGGCGTGTAGGCCTCAAACTCCGCCGCGCAGGTATCGACGAGGCGGTAGGAGGGATAATAGCTAAGGGTGTTTCGCCAATCTCTAATTTCTTTTTCGGTTGTTTTCCAAGCAGCGGCGATTTGCCGATCAGAAAACCCCAGCGACTTTGCTTTGTGAAGAATGATCATGCCATCAGCCAATTCATTCCAGTTTGCTGCCACCATTTCTCCTGATGGAGATTTCTCGATTACCTCACCAACGTTGTATAATAATTCTTCCTCATCCACCAACTCCCTGAGCTGAGCGAGAAACCACGGATCGATCTTGGTGAGGTCGTGAATCTCCTCGTTGGTGAAACCGGAAAGCATTGCGTAGCGGATATAGAAAATGCGCGCGTCGTTTGGGGTAACGAGCTTCTGCTGGATCACGTCACGGGGCGGACAGGTGCGCTCGCCATACTTGCCTCCGCCGAAACCCCACGCACCGACTTCGAGCGAGCGGAGCGCCTTTTGCAGTGATTCCTTGAAGGTGCGTCCGATGGCCATCGCCTCGCCGACGCTCTTCATCTGCGTCGTGAGCGTCTGGTCGGTATTGGGAAATTTCTCGAAAGTGAAGCGCGGCACCTTGACGACAACGTAGTCGATGGTCGGCTCGAAACTCGCGGGAGTTTCGCGCGTGATGTCGTTCCTGATTTCGTCGAGCGTATAGCCGACAGCGAGCTTGGCCGCGATCTTCGCAATCGGAAATCCGGTCGCCTTCGACGCGAGCGCCGAGGAACGCGATACACGCGGATTCATCTCGATGACGATCATGCGACCCGTTTTCGGATCGACGGAAAACTGGATATTCGAGCCACCGGTCTCGACGCCGATCTCGCGAATCACGGCGAACGAAGCGTCGCGCATGATCTGGTATTCCTTGTCGGTAAGCGTTTGCGCGGGTGCGACGGTGATCGAATCGCCGGTATGCACACCCATCGGATCGAAATTTTCAATCGAGCAAATGATGACGCAGTTATCGGCGCGGTCGCGCATGACCTCCATCTCGTACTCTTTCCAGCCGAGGAGCGATTCCTCGATGAGCACTTCACTGACGGGAGAGAGATCGAGGCCGCGCTTGACGATTTCCTCGAACTCCTCGCGATTGTAACCGATGCCGCCGCCCGTTCCGCCCATGGTGAAAGCGGGGCGAATGATGAGCGGGAAGCTGTTAATCTTCGTGGCGACTTCACGCGCCTCCTCGATGGTGTGGGCCGTGCCGGAGAGCGGCATGTCGAGGCCGATCTTCTGCATCGCCTCCTTGAAAAGCTGGCGGTCCTCGCCTTTCTTGATCGCCTCGGCATTCGCGCCGATCATCTTCACGCCGTGTTTGTCGAGCACACCCGATTCGTAAAGTGCCATCGCGGTATTGAGAGCGGTCTGGCCGCCGAGCGTGGGCAGAAGGGCGTCGGGCTTTTCCCGGATGATGATTTTCTCCACGATCTCGGGCGTGATCGGCTCGATGTAAGTGCGATCCGCGAATTCGGGATCGGTCATGATCGTCGCCGGATTCGAGTTGATCAGGAGGACGCGATAGCCTTCTTCGCGCAGCGCCTTGCAGGCCTGGACGCCAGAATAGTCGAATTCGCAGGCCTGACCGATGATGATCGGGCCGGAACCAATAAGGAGAATGGATTTGAGATCGGTACGTTTAGGCATGTGAAGGCGCGCTACAGGTCAACGCGCCAGTTTCGTTTATAAAGGGCGGCTGGCGCGGGGCAACGAACTTTTTTCAAGGTAGGGGCGGCAGTCTCTTGCCGTCTAATACCATTTTTCAATTGAATTTAGTCTTAACCATTCTGTCATCCTGAGCTTGTCGAAGGATCAGCCCCCGGCAAATAAAAATCTTTAGCTGGAAGCGTTCACTTTCTGGAAGCTGATCCTTCGACAAGCTCAGGATGACAGAAATCTAAAAACAAATGATACGGGTATTATTCATTCGTGGGACGCGAAGGGACTCGCGTCCCTACCCTATTCTTCAACGTAATTGAGGTCATCGTGGAAAGTTTCACGGAGTCCAAACCAGCCGATCAACGCGAGGAAAGTGACAATCCAGCCCACGGCCAGCCCGCTGTGAAGCATGCCGAATTCCGGTTTGAGTACATTATAAAGCATGGTGGCCGGGATAACCGCACCACGGGCAAAATTCGGAACGGTGGTGGCAACGGTCGCCCGCAAGTTGGTACCGAAATGCTCGGCTGCCACGGTGACAAATACCGCCCAATAACCGACCGCAATGCCAATCAGAAAAATAGAAGCGTAAAGCAATTCCGGGCTGGGCTTGCTGAGGGAAAAAAAGATATTGGCCAAAATGAACGTGGCCAGGATGAAAATAAGAAGCATGGTTTTACGCGCGCGGATGAACTGGCTGAAACCGCCGCTCAGGAGATCACCCAGGCAGATGCCGGTGTAACTGCAAGCGATGGCGTTACCGGCGGTCACCGGGCCTGTGGTGCCGAGCGCCCTGGCAAATTCGGGACTGAAGAGGATGACGAGGCCAATAACATACCAGCAAGGAAGGCCGATGAGAATGCAGCAAAGGTAACGGCCCACGCGCTTGGGTTTAAAAAGAAGCCCTAATTGCGAGGCGAAAGTGGGGCGTCCACTCTCGCTCATCGACTTGAACATGTGCGATTCGCGCACGCAAACACGCAAGAAAAGCAGGAGAAGACCAAGGCCGCCGCCCACGAAATAGGCGGTGCGCCAGTCAAAGTATTGCCCCACTTTTGCAGCAACAACCGCGCCAAGGACGCCGATGGCCGAGACCATCATGGTGCCATACCCGCGCAACGTGCGGGGCAAAGCCTCCGAAACCAGCGTGATACTGCCGCCAAGTTCACCGGCAAGACCTATCCCGGCAAGAAACCGGCACACGGTATATCCATTAAGGTTGTGGACGAAACCATTGGCGATATTGGCCAACGAATAAAGGATGATGGAGCCGAAAAGGATTTTGAGCCGCCCACGCCAGTCGCCGAGCAAGCCCCAGAGCAGGCCGCCAATAAGCATCCCGGCCATCTGGACATTGATGAGCCAGGTGCCTTCGGTAACGAGTTGATCGCCGCTGAAACCGAGCTTCGTCAAACTGGGGACACGCACCACCCCGAACAGAATAAGATCGTAAATATCAACGAAATAGCCGAGTGCGCCGACGATGACGGCAGGGTGCAGAAGAGCGGCAGCGATTTCGCGGTAGGTATGGGTGACGGGAAGCGATTCGCTGTGGTCTGTCATGGCCCCTGAGTTAAAACAGGCTCCGCGTCGGGGGCGAGGAAGAAAAACCATCAACCGTTGCGGGCTCAGCGATGGACAACGCTTCCGGGCAAATTCCTGCATTGCAAGTTTCCATCACAGGCTACCAAAAAAACATTATGAAAAACTTCACAATTCCGGTTGCCCGCGCAAAGGGTGTCTGGTAACCACAGAGTGGGTTTCACCGATGATTCGTCCTTTGTCATTTAGACGCAGGATAGGTCGGTCGGAGGAGATGAAACCCGCTATTACATCGCAACATGGCCAATATTTTCCCCAAAGCCACCAACCTGATCTTGATCAAGGGCCTAGTCGCCCTGTTGATCGTGGGTGGCCTGGTCACGGTTGCGGTCTGGTATTATTTCACTCCCAAGTATTCGCGCGTCGGGTACCAGCCCATCCAGCCGGTCGCTTTCGATCACAAGCTCCACGTTGGCCAACTCGGCCTGGACTGCCGTTATTGCCACAGCAACGTCGAAGTCAGCAGCCATTCCAACTTTCCCTCGACTCAAACCTGCATGAATTGCCACGGGCAAATCCAGGCCACCAACCCGAAGCTCAAGCCAGTCCGCGACAGTTGGGCAACGGGCCAGCCGATCTCCTGGGTGAAGATTCATAACGTGCCCGATTATGCCTACTTCAACCACTCAGTGCATGTGAGTCGCGGCGTCAGTTGCGTCAGTTGTCACGGCCAGGTCAACGAAATGAACGTCGTCTGGCATAACCAATCCCAAAGCATGGCGTGGTGCCTCAATTGCCATCGCAATCCGCAGGAATATGTCCGTCCTGTCGCTGCCGACAAACCGGGCGCAACCTCGCCGGTTTTTGATCTCAACTGGACACCGCCCGCTGGCAAGACGCAGGCCGAACTAGGAAAAAAACTTGTCCACGACTGGAAAATTGACCCGCCGCAAAATTGCGCCGCCTGCCACCGATGAAACGCACCTTCAACCACCCCCCAGCCCCAACCACGGGCAAGAAATACTGGCGCAGCCTCGAAGAATTCGCGGAGACGCCCGAATTTCGCGCGCGCCTCGAACGTGAGTTCCCGCAGGGCGCGGCTGAATTGGAGGGGGATGAAATAACCCGCCGCGGCTTCATGCAATTCATGGGTGCATCGGTTGCGCTGGCCGGACTCGGCCTGACCGGTTGCCGTCGTCCCGAAATCCATGCCGTGCCTTATAGTAAGGGCGTCGAATGGCAGGTTCCCGGCAACGCACTCCATTATGCCACCGCCATGCCGCGCCGTGGCGGAGCCATCCCGCTCATCGCCACGACTTACAATGGCCGCCCCACCAAGCTCGAAGGCAACCCGAACGTCCCCGGTTTCAACGGTTCCACCGACACCTTCGGCCAGGCCGCGATCCTCGATCTCTACGACCCAGATCGCTCCAAGGTCGTCCTCAAGGCGAAGGAACGCGGCAAAGATTACATTGAGGCGACCTGGGAAGATTTCTGGGAAGAGTTCGCCATCCTGCGCCGCGATTACCTCAAGAACGGCGGCGAAGGCCTCGCTATTCTGGCCGAGCCGAGCACATCTCCGACGCGTGAACGCATCCGCGATTTGATCCAACAGCAATTCCCCAAGATTGCTTGGGTAGAATATGAACCTTGGGCAGGGCCGTGGGCTGGAAGTACTCAACCCATTTATAATTTGGAAAAGGCCGATGTTATTGTTTCGCTCGATTGTGATTTTCTCGGCGCATCCGAGGGTACGATCCAAAATATTGCTGGCTTCTCCGCAGGTCGCCGTCGTCTTGGCAAGACTCAGGAAACGATGTCACGCCTCTACGCGATAGAAGGACGTTTTTCGCTCACCGGTGGAATGGCCGATCATCGCCTCCGTGTTCCTTCGAGTAACATCGACGGCGTGGTAACACTGCTTGCCTCGAAATTGGGTGTGGCGTCGGGAAATAGCTTTACTGCGTTCAATGACCCCAATATCGAAGCGTGGATTACGGAAATGGCCAAAGATTTGATGAGTGCCAAGGGTCGCTCAGTCATTATTTGCGGAAGCCAGCAGCCGCCATCTGTACATTTATTACTTCAATCAATTAATGGAGCATTGGATAATATCGGGAAGACGATAAACTATATTCCATCTGTTACATCGGTAGGATGGCCTCTTGGTAATCTCGCCGAGCAGATCAGCCGGGGCACGATCAAAACCCTTTTTGTTCTCGGCGGCAACCCGGCCTTCAACGCACCTGCCGAAATCAGCTTCGATAGTCTCCTTGCCAAGGTAGAACAGGTCATCCGTCTTGGACTTCACGTTGACGAAACCAGCGCCACCGCCACAACTCACATTCCAGCCGCCCATTTTCTGGAATCATGGGGCGACGCATACACTTGCGGTGGTGCTTATCTTTCCCAACAACCACTCATTCTCCCTCTCTACAATGGCATTTCTGAAATTGAACTGCTCGCCGAACTGGCTGGCTTGCCCAAGGCCAAAGGCGCGGAACATATCCAGCAAACTTTCGGGAAATTAACTAGAGGTAACGAACCCGACCTCATCACTTATGTCGATGAGATTGAGAAAAAATGGCACCAATATGTTCACGATGGATTTTGTGAGAATGCCCGTTTGAAATCGTCTGCAATTGCTCCTGAATTCCTGCTAGCAAAAGGACATATCGTTCCCTTCAAACCCCTCCAGCCCGGCGAATACGAACTCAATTTCGTTTTGGGAAATATCGACGATGGCCGTTACGCCAACAACGGCTGGCTCCAGGAATTGCCCGACCCGGTTAGCAAACTCACCTGGGACAATGCGCTCTACGTCAGCCCGAAAACCGCCAAGAAGCTCGGTGTCGATGTTTCGCCTCCGAATAATAATACGCAGGATCTCCCCAACACCGACGTCTCGCCGAGAACTTCCAATTCGCCCGTCGCCATCGACCCGACCACCGCCTTCCCGATGCTCAAGGTCACCACGCCCGACGGTCGCAGCATGGAATTACCCGTTCTCGTCGCTCCCGGCCAGCACGACCAGACGCTGACCATCGCGCTCGGCTGGGGACGCACCGCACCGCGCCTCACTGAGGAATCGCGCAAAAACGTGACCGCCCCTCTCCGCGTCGCAGCGGACGCCGGGTTCAACGTTTATAAACTTCGCACCTCGGCCACGCCCGGTTTTGTCACTGGCGTCAAAGTTGAGAAAATCGACAAGACCTGGCCGCTCGCTCTCACACAGGAACACAATTCGATGGAAGGACGCGGTCTCGTGCGCGAAGCCTCTCTCGAAAAATATCACGACGATCCCGCCTTCGTTCAGGAAATCGGCATCGACAAAGACACGCCGCAGGGCGAACTCAAGGGCTACCAGAATTACGAATCGGGTTACGGCACACCCAAGCTCAATTCCAAGGATTACCAGCCCGACCGTCCCGCGTGGGGCATGGTCATCGACCTCAATTCATGCGTCGGATGCAGTGCCTGCGTGGTCGCCTGCCAGGCGGAGAACAATATTCCCATCGTCGGCAAATTCCAGGTCATCCGTGGTCGCGAAATGCACTGGATTCGCAATGACCGCTACTTCGCCAGCGACGATACCAAGGATTCCTCCTATCTCGATGATCCGCAGATGCTCATCCAGCCGATGGCCTGCCAGCAGTGCGAAAACGCGCCGTGCGAGCCGGTCTGCCCGGTCAACGCCACTGTTCACAACGAGGAAGGGCTTAACGTCATGGCCTACAATCGCTGCATCGGCACTCGCTATTGCGCGAACAATTGCCCTTATAAAGTGCGCCGGTTCAATTTCTTCAATTATAACGACCGTCCGATCCAGAACGTGAAACTTCCCGTGCTCGGCCAGGTCGGCGAACTCTATCTCGGCCCACTCGCGGGCAAGGATGGTCCGCTGACTTACAAAGGTACGCCCGACAGCATCGCGCTGCAAAAAAATCCCAATGTCTCGATACGCATCCGCGGCGTCATGGAAAAGTGCACCTATTGCGTCCAGCGCATCGAGGAGGCCAAGATCGACCAGCTTCGCAAGGCGAACGGCTCGGGCGACATCACGTTGCCGACCGACTCGTTCAAGGTCGCCTGCCAGCAGGTCTGCCCGGCGGAGGCCATCGTTTTCGGCAACATGAACGATCCGAACAGCAAGGTCTCCATCGCCAAGCAGGATGAACGCGGTTACGGAGTGCTGGCCTATCTCGGCACCAGGCCGCGCACGAGTTATCTCGGCCGCGTTCGTAATCCCAACATGGCCATGCCCGGTGCCGCACACATCGGCCACACCAGCCCCTTTGAAGAAAAATCGCCCGCCGAACCCAAGAACGGCTCGGACAAACCAGAGGCCGCCACGACGCGATAACTGAACCCATGCTTTACAGGAATTTTAATTTTAAAAGCTGTCATCCCGAGCTTGTCGAGCTCCTGCGGAGGGCAGTTATTTTATCCATAAGTTATCTGCCATTTCTCACTTCTTCAATCTGTCATCCTGAGCTTGTCGAAGGATCAGACACGTTCCCGAAAAAACATTTCGCAGGAGATGACGGAAAGAAATATCTCTTTTCGACTTTTCAGCTTTTGTGTATCGGCAACCCGTGTCTGATCCCTCGACAAGCTCGGGATGACGAATCTTTTTAACCCAGCCCATGTCCTATTTCACCCCATCCACTGTGCCTGCCGATCCGCTCAACCGACATGAGTCGGCTGAGATCGCGCGCGCGCGCCAGGAACTGATCCGCGAGCCTTACGTTAATAATGAGCGCAGCGCGGCTTGGGTCGGCGACCACATTGCTTCCGTCGTGGAAAATCCGGCGCCGCTCTGGTGGTGGATCGCCGTGGGGATTGCGGGCGGCGTAGCTTCGTTGGCTGGCGTCTGCATTCTTTATCTCATCACGACGGGCGTCGGTGTCTGGGGCGAAAACAAAGCCGCCAACTGGGCCTGGGACATTACCAACTTCGTTTTCTGGATCGGTATCGGTCACGCCGGAACCATGATCGCCGCCATTCTTTATCTCACACGTCAGCGCTGGGCTTCCGGCATCAATCGCGCCGCCGAGGCGATGACCATCTTCGCCGTCATGTGCGCCGGTGTTTTTCCCGCCGTTCACGTTGGCCGCGTCTGGTTTGCGTGGTACATGGCTCCCATCCCGAACGGCAACGCCATCTGGCCCAATTTCCGCAGCCCGCTCCTCTGGGACGTCTTCGCCGTCAACACCTACCTCGGCGTCTCCATCATGTTCTGGTACGTCGGCCTGATTCCCGATGCAGCGGCCATGCGCGACCGGATCAAGAACAAGATACTGAAGTATTTTTATGCGGTTATCTGCCTTGGCTGGCGAGGCAGCGCCCGGCAGTGGGCCAATTACGAATTTGGTTACCTCATGCTCGCGGGCATCGCGACCCTGCTCGTCATCACGACCTGCACCGTCGTGTCGAGCGACTTCTCCACCTCGGTCATTCCCGGCTGGCATGGGACGATCTTCATCCCCTACTTCGGCGTCGGCGCGATCTACGGCGGTTTCTGCATGTTGATCATTCTCCTCGTGCCGATCCGGCAATATTACAAACTCCAGGATATTGTCACCCTGCGCCACATCGACCTCTGTTGCCGCTACACGCTGCTGATGGGTCTCTTTGTCGCCTACATCTACGGAATGGAATTTTTTATCGCCTACTATAGCGGTAACCCGAACGAAAGTTTCACTCTTTTACACGACCGCATCTTTGGTCCCTACTGGCTTACCTGGGACCTGATGATGATTTTCAATTGCGTCATCCCGCAGCTTTTCTGGAGCAAGCGGGTTCGACGCACGCCGTGGCTCGCTTTTTTCATCGTGCTGTTCCCGAGCATCGGCATGTGGCTCGAACGCTACGTCATCATCGTCAGTTCCATCCATCGCGATTTTCTCCCCTCGTCATGGGGCATGTTTTATCCGACCTATATCGATGTTTTGACCTTCACCGGGACGTTCGGAATTTTCTTCCTGATGTATCTTCTCTTTATCCGCTTCCTGCCGGTCATCGCGATTGCCGAAGTTCGTTCCGTGCTTCCCGAGGCCAATCCGCATCAACCGCCCGTCGTAATCGAGCACAACCAGGGAGGCTCCCATGACTGATACTCCCCTCGTTTGTTCCGTCGGCTCCGGTCAAATGCCGAAGAAGCTCTACGCCGTCGCGGCCGAGTTTGCCAATCCCACTGCTCTCTATGAGGCAGCCGAAAAAGTGCGTGATCACGGTTTCCGCTCTTGGGACTGCTATACGCCCTATGCCATCCACGGCCTCGACAAGGCGATGGGACTCAAAAAATCGTGGGTTGGCGTCTGCACCCTCGTGGGTGGACTCCACGGTTTGATCGGCGGTTTTCTCCTGGTCACGATCACGTCGGTTTACATCTATCCCATGGACACCCAGGGAAAACCTTATTTCAGCCTTCCCGCCTTTGTTCCAATCCTCGATTTGCTCACGATCATGCTCGCTGCGATCTTCACGCTCAAGGGCATCATCCTTCTTTCCGGGTTGCCCCGGCTCCATCACCCGCTCTGGGAATGGGATCTCTTCAGCCGCGCGACCCACGACAAGTTTTTCGTCGTGATCGAGGCCAAGGATCCGCGTTTTGATGAGAAGGCCACGGTCGATTTGCTTCAGGAAATGGGCGGCACCAACCTCACCTTTATAGGAGAAGAATGAAACTAATCTATTTCCTTCTCGCTCTCATTCTGGCTGTGGTCACCGTCGTTTCGATTGCCGGTTTTCGCGGCGATCACTCGACCCGGCCACCCATGGAGTTGTTTCCCGACATGGTTCATCAGGACAAGGTGAAGGATCAGGTCACCAGTTCATTCTTTGCCGACGGCATGGCTTCGCGTCCGCCCGTCGAAGGCACCGTGGCGCTGGAAATGCCCGCGCAAAACGATTATTGGGCGACTGGCAAATGGGACAGTGCCCATTGGGGCAACGGTATTCCTGTTCACGCCGCACGTGACGGCGCACACGCCCTACAAATTGACGCGGTCAACATGAGCCGGGGACGCGAACGGTACGCGATCAATTGCCAGGTTTGCCATGGCGCCGCCGGTGATGGAAAAGGCATCACGTCAAAATATGGCCTCAACGGTGCAGCCAATTATCAGACCGATCCCATCCGCCAGAGAAACGACGGAGACCTGTTCAACACCATCAGCAACGGCAAAGGCCAGATGCTCGGCTACGGCTACAATATCTCCATCGATGATCGCTGGAGGATCGTTATGTATATTCGCGCGTTACAACGCAGCCAGAACGCCACACTCAATGACGCCTCACCGAAAGAGCAATCAGAGCTTCAAGCCAAGATGAAGAAACCGGCTGCTCCCGTTTCAGCGACACCCGCGCCAACAACGGGTACTCCTGACAAACCCCGCTACGAATCGGTCTATCCGACAACTTTCGATAAACAGCCCTTGAAGAAAGTATCGAAACCATGAGCGGCCATCCTCACACCCTTCATCTTCCCGCGCCGGAGCGACTCGTGCCTTGGAAGTTCCCGTTGACTTACATCTTCCTGGCCCTGTCGATGATCGGAATTATTTTCTCCCTCATCGGCGCTGCGGTCGATCATGTGCAGTTTGCCTATTCGTGGTTCTTCGCCTTTTACTTCTTCTTCACCATCGCACTCGGGGCTTTCTTCTGGGTCACGCTCCATTACGCATGCGACTCCGCCTGGTCGGTTCTGCCACGTCGCGTTTGGGAAAATATGCTGGGACTGCTGCCCCTGTTCTTCGTCCTCTTTTTACCCCTCTTATGGCCCGATTTCCGCGACGTGCTCTGGACGTGGATGAGTCCCGCTCACGCCACTGACCATGAAGTCGAAATCCGCAGCGGCTATCTAAACCCGACGTTCTTTTACATCCGCGTTTTCATTTACTTCCTCTATTTTTGTCTCGCCGGACTCTACTACCGCCGCAACTCCGTGGCGCAGGACATCGACGGCAACCCGGTATTCACGCGCCGGATGCACGACCACAGCTACCTCGCGCTGGTCATTTTTGGTGTGCTGGAAACTTTTCTGGGCTTCGACTGGTTTATGGGTCTCGACTGGCGTTGGTACTCGAGCCTTTTCGGCGTCTATAATTTCACCATCTGTGTCCAAGCCAGCATGGCCGCTGGCATTGTCATCATCGCGATGCTGCGCTCGGCCGGTTTTCTCGTCGCCCTGAACTCGGAACATTTTCACCTCATGGGCAAACTCCTTTTCGGCTTCACCATCTTCTGGGCCTACATCGCCTTCGGCCAATACTTGCTCATCTGGTACGGCAACATTCCCGAGGAAACGATTTTCTACAACGACCACAATCGCGGCCTGTGGAAGTATCTCTCCTATCTCATCATCATCGGTAAATTCGTTTTTCCGACCATCTACCTTCTTGCCCAGGACACCAAGAAAAGGCTGCGTGCGCTGACTTTCGTCGCTGGCTGGCTTCTCATCATGCACGGCGTGGAACTTTACTGGTACATCATGCCTTACGCGCATCAGCACAGCATCCTCCCAAGCTGGCAGGATTTCGTCGCCTTCATCACTGTCGGTTCGATCCTCGGCTTTGCCTACATGAGCCTCGCGGCCAGGGCCTCCCTTTTCCCGACACGCGATCCGCGCCTGGTCGAATGCCTCACCATCACCAATTAGTTATGTCCGATAATCCCACACCATCATCCCAAGTGAAGATCAGTTGGATCTTTTGGACACTGCTGGCGTTCACGATCTTCGTGGTCATTGCGGCCTATTCCTCGCGGATGACCAACGACTATACCGATTACGATCAAACGCGGGCCACTGAACGCATCGCCACATTGAAAAAGCTTCAGGATGCTGACCGCGCAACCCTTGGCACCGCCGATTGGATCGATCAAAATAAAGGGATCGTTCGCATCCCAATTGACGAAGCCATTCTCCGTGAAATCGCCACCTTAAAAACCAAGCCACTTGAACCGGGTGCCTCCATTGTGCCAGTGGCTCCTCCTGCCACTACAAATGCCGCACCTGCTTCCGCAACAAACAGTGCTCCGGCCGGTGCGACAAACGCAGCTCCAGCCACGACTAACACCGCGCCTGCCACTCCGCCATCTCCAACAAAGGAGACCAAGTAACATGGCTACCTCAATCTCCAATACTGTTGCTCCCAAGGGATTCATCTCAACCGATCCCGAGTTGGCAGCCATCGACGCATCGGTGCGCTGGCCCGTGATGGTTTGCCTTCTCTCTGCGGTACATTGGATGGTCGTTGGCACGTTCCTCCTCGTTTACGCCTCGTCGCTCACGCATCCGCACGATTCGATTCCCCTTCTCGGATTGTTCATCGATCTCTCCAACAATTTCAGTTTCTTCACCTACGGACACGTCTGGCCCGCCGCCATCGACGCGCTCGTTTACGGTTGGGCAAGTACCGCAGGCTTGGGCCTCGCGGTGTGGGTTCTGGCACGATTGGGGCGCACTCCGGTTTGCCTGCCCGGTCTCCTGATGACCGGCGCCATCTTCTGGAACCTGGGCATCACGCTGGGACTCATCGGCATTTTTGTCGGCGACAGCACCAGCATCGAGCTTCTTGAATTCCCCGCTTACGCCTCGTGGGTTCTCTGGCTGGCCTACGCCTTGTTCGCCGTTGTGGCCGTCGTCACTTATCTCGCGCGCCAACCGGGACGGGATCATCTTGCGCAAGCATGGCTGCTCGTCGCACTCTTCGCTTTCCCTTGGCTCTACGCGACAGGAACCATCCTGCTGAGTTCTCATTCGCTGCCCGGTTCCAATGTCATCCAGGAACTGCTCAGCGCCTGGTACGTCCACGGTCTCTACACGCTCTGGCTGGCTCCGCTCGGACTGGGCCTCCTCTATTATCTCATCCCGAAAGTTTCCGGCTTGAGCAT